>OMXP01000094.1 GCA_900315055.1 uncultured Lachnospiraceae bacterium | reverse complement strand
ACTTCCCTTCACGATGGTCTCCCCGTCAAAAGAGATCTCTCAGATCGGGGCTTAGCATCGGATGGACGCGATTTTGGGGAGTGACTGCACAGGTTGGATATTTTTCGGCAGGACAATGGTATGTCCCTGAAATTCCATCGGAGTAAACGTATAGACCGTCATCAGGTCATAGTAGGTAACCCGGTCCGTGTAGCTCCGGTTCGACCAGTATTCCGTCACCGTCCGGGCGATTATGCTGTCCGGGCGAAGAACCACCGTGAGGTACATGACAAAGGAAAACAGTGCAAAGGCGCAGATGAGATCGGAAATCTTCAGGAACAGATCCGAAGCCTGCCCGGTCTTTCTCTTGCACCAGAAATAGACCGTTGCCGGGAGAAGAAAGGCAAAGAACCGGTAGAGATACCCCGGGCCGTTGACGCCGTCCGATGTCTTTGTGACGTTCAGGAAATAGAAGGCCAGCTCCCAGGCTGCCATGACAGCCAGAATCGGCACAAAGTGCAGGAAGTCGTGGCGTATTCTGGCAGAACGTATGAAGTAATAAACAACCAGGCCTGATACGATCCCGATGGCGACAAACAGACACACATTGCCAAGCGACTCGCTTCCGTTGTTTACCGTATTCACAAACAGGGAGTTGCACTCGATGATGATGAGAAAGGCCAGGACATATTCCGCTATGTTCCGTATGAGATTTTCCGCCGGAGTAATCTTTTTCGTCATAAACAAAAAACCTGAAAGAAAAGAGATTCCCAGACAGTTATCCGGAAATCTCTGCACTGCAAATCCGATCCGGTAAGAACAATTCCCGACCGGATCCATGTCGTTTCCAAAAGGAATCAGATCGTGCCCCGAAGGCACACTGCTGCCTGCATCATCATACAAAACAGGGGCATCGTTTTCAAGTTTTGGGGAAGCTGACAGACCAAAGGACAATGTGTCCAAATATAAATAATTCTAAAGTCGGGTTCTCAAATCCCCGAACAGAACAGGTCGGATCTGAATAGAGAGGGCATAACACAAACGTCCCCGGGACACATGACAGGTTTCGTCATGTTCCCGGGGGCATGCAGTGATCTTCCGATCACTTCTTCAGATGCTCATCAACGAACTTCTCCCACTGATCCACCTCAATGTTGGAAGACTCGATCTTATCAATGAGCTTCTTATACTTCTCATTGTTGATCTGGCGAAGCGTTTCCGTCTTGTCCGCCTCGAGCTTTGCGACCTTGTCGTTGAGCTTGTCGATTCTCTTCTTCGTCGCTTCAATCTGACGGTCATACCATGCAGGCTGCTCCGAGAGTTCCTTCGGCATCGGTTCTGCGGGCTTGCGGCCGCGTCTCTTCTTTTCTTCCATGGATTAGCTCCTTTCTTTCCCGGCGGGAATCATTAAAAATAAAACGCCACTGTAAATCAGGTAACGCAGAAAAAGAGGGGGTTCCTCTTTCTTTTGAAATATCATAGCACGGCGATAAATCCCTGTCATCGAATTTTTGGCATCACGGCAGTAAATTTTACCGTTTTTTCATTTTTCATTCCTGTCATTTTCTGCATTCGCCACGCTCTCGGAATAACTTCCGACGGTCGGATAAAAATGCGCTTGTCCGGATGTAATCCATCAATATTAAAATAGTCCTGCCAAAAAACTCAGCAACAGAAAAACCCGACGGCATTGCTGCCATCGGGCTGTTATCGACCCAGGTAGGTCGAAACATATGACCGGCCGAAGGGTTTAGGGGTTTCGGGGTGGCCGGCCACTTTTCTATCATGCCACAAATCGTGCCAACTGTCCACAGATAATGTACTCAGAACTGCAGAAGTATCTCAATTCTGATTTTTACTCCACTGTGACCGACTTTGCAAGGTTCCTCGGCTTATCCACATCAAGGCCTCTCGAGACTGCAAAGTAATACGCCAGAAGCTGCAGCGGAATCACCGCCACCGATGCCGCAAAGTGCGGATCCGTCGCGGGGACATAGGTCGTGAAATCTGCGAGGTCCTCGACATCATAGTTCCCATAGGTTGTCAGCCCCATGAGATAGGCTCCGCGGGATCTGACCTCGACCATGTTCGAGGTCGTCTTCTCGATAAGACGCGGCTGCGTCAGGACGCTGATGACAAGGGTTCCGTCCTCGATGAGGGAGATGGTGCCGTGCTTGAGCTCGCCCGCGGCATAGGCCTCGGAGTGAACGTAGCTGATCTCCTTGAGCTTTAACGATCCCTCAAGGCTGATTGCATAGTCGATGCCGCGCCCGATGAAGAACACGTCGTGGGCATTCGACTGCTTGGCTGCAAACCACTGAATCCTGCTCTCATCCTCGAGGACCTTCTCGATCTTTGCCGGCAGTGCCTCGAGATCCGCGATGTACTTCGTATAGTCCTCATCGGATATAAGCCCCCGCACCTTGCCGAACTGAATGGCAATCGTATACAGGGCGACAAGTTGGGCACTGTAGGCCTTGGTCGTTGCGACAGCGATCTCCGGACCTGCCAGGGTATAGAACACGTGATCCGCTTCCCGGGCAATGGACGATCCGACGACATTTACGACACCGAGCGTCGGCAGTCCCTTCTCATGGGCCTTGCGAAGGGCCGCAAGAGAATCTGCGGTCTCGCCGGACTGGGAGATGATGATGACAAGGGAATCCTCGGATGCGTTCTCCGAGAACGGCAGATGCCGGTAGCGGAACTCCGATGCCAGCTCCACCCGTACCGGAATCCCAGCAAGATCCTCCAGGACATACTGGGCAGCAACACCCACGTGGTAGGCGGAGCCGCAGGCCACGATGTAGATCTGGCGAAGCTTCTGGATCTGCTCGTCGGTAATCCCGATCCCCGACAGATCAATCACCCCGTCGTGCTCGACGGAGTGCAGGGTATCCTGAACCGCCTTCGGCTGCTCGTGGATCTCCTTCATCATGAAGTGCTCGTAGCCGCCCTTTTCGGCCGCTGCGGCATCCCACTCCACGGTCTTGGGCTCGATCTCGATCTCATCCCCGTCGAGGTTGTAGAAGGTGATCTCTCCCTTGCCGACACGGGCAAGCTGCTGATTGCCGATGTAGTAGACGGTTCTCGTGTACTTCAGGATCGCAGGGACATCGGATGCGATATACGACTCCCCGTTGGCAATCCCGAGGATCATCGGGCTGTCCTTCCGGGCAACATAGATCTCACCCGGATAGTCCTTGAACATCAGTTCTAAAGCATAGGAACCGCGGATACGGACCAGCGCGTGGTTGATCGCATCCACCGGCGTATGCAGGTACTTCTTATAGTAATAGTCGATCAGCTTGATTGCGATCTCGGTATCCGTCTCGGAGTAGAACGTATACCCGTTCCGAAGGAGCTTTTCCTTCAGCTCCTGGTAGTTCTCAATGATGCCGTTGTGCACGCCGATGACGTTTCCGTCATCCGAGCAGTGCGGATGGGCATTCGTCTCCGACGGCTCCCCGTGGGTTGCCCACCGGGTATGCCCGATGCCGCAGTCCCCGTGGACCGACAGCCCGTCATTGGTCTTCTCCTTGAGGACCGAGAGTCTTCCCTTTGCCTTGATGATTACCGCGGGCTCCGACCCGTCCCGAACGCAAAGGCCTGCCGAATCATACCCTCTGTACTCCAGCTTTGTCAGCCCCTGCAGAAGGATCGGCGCTGCCTGCTGATGTCCGTTAAAACCTACAATACCGCACATAGAGTTCTCCTCTTCCGTATGCTGTAAATCATTCGATTCTTCAAATCACATCAAACTATATCTTTGCACTGATACAGTTCCCGGATCACTTTCCGGACCTTAAATATTGCCATCATTATACAGCACTGCGCAAATGCTGTCTCTTTTCGTTTACGGGTGGGCTTAAAACGCTGAGCTTAAAACTCCGGTACTGCCTGTGCAGCCAAAGTACCATGAAAACACCGCGGCAATTTCTGCTGCGGTGTGGTGTCTTTCTGTTCCTGGATCTTTCGCTTCCCGTCACGGTTCTGCACAGGTTCCAAGCTTTGCTGCATCAGCCGTGCTGTATTGATACGTCCAGGTCGTGTATTGCGGTTCGGATGTGCTGCCCGCTGTCTGCTCTGCCCTGACTGCCTTCCGGACAATTCCATTGCTGTCGTAATAGTACTTCATCGTCATCACTTCCTGCCCTCCTGCCTTGGCTTTTGTGACTCTGGTGCTGGTATCAAGAAAGCCCTCCGGTGTATAGGAATAGGTCCAGGTGTAACTGTTCCCCCAATCGGTATCCCTGCCCCCGACCTGCAGAAACAGTGACCGGTCTGTCTTTATGCGTCCGTTGCTGTCATAGGCATATTTTCTGTTTTCGAAGCATGCGTTCTCGTCCGTGCATTCGACACCGCCGTCACCGGTTCCGGAATCGTCCCTCTCAACCTGCATCAGATCGTCACCGTACGTGTAAGAGGTAATGCCCGTCGGCTGCCCCAGGGTCTTCTCCAAAACGGCAATCCCGTCTTTCGAGACAAGGTCTTCATGCGCATACTGCCATTCGACATCTGCCGTCTCATAGGGCGTTATCAGCTGAAAGTCCGTGAGATACGGCCCCTTCGCCGAAATGTGCGCCCCCTTTACAACATTCCCAGGATCCGGTCCCCCAGGCTCTGTCTGAGGCCCGATGTCATAGGTCTCTGTCAGATACGGACTGTTTACGTCAATCGGTGTCCGGTACCCGCCGTACTGCGCCGCACGAAGTCCCACCGTGATGCCTGCGATCTCACAGGGAATATAGGTGATCAGCATGTCAGGCGCGGCACTGTCTCCATGCGTGATGAATACGCCTTCCGGGATCACCGTCCCCGCGCCTTCCGGCACCAGCACGCCGTCGTACATGAGACGGATCTTTTCCTTCTTCTTTTCCACCGCAGCTTCTGCCGGAACAGCGCCTGCTGTCTTATTCTTCTTTCCTTCTGCCGCCTGCACCTGCGTTCCCGCAGGAAGCAGTGCCGCACACAGTGCAAGCACCGCCGTAAACGCAGCGGCCCTCTGGAACCCCAGACTCTTCATGACCTTTCCCCCTTCCTGCCCCCGGGGCAGTTTCAGCTGCCTGTCAGATTAGCACGATCTCCCCTCCTTCGCAATTTTCCCCCGTCGCCTCAGCAGAAAGACAGAGGCTTCAGCTCCTTTTAAGCTTGCAAATGTCAGCCCATCTGCTTATAGTGCAGTCACAGCAACAAAGGAGATTACCATGTCAAATCCTATTTCAATCAATCGCAAAAAGGTGGAAGATACCTTCCATACCTATACGGAAAGCTACGATCTTTCCGATATCAAGATCGCCCTGAAGGCCGCTCACACCTATCGTGTCGCAGCTCTCTGCGAGAGAATCGCGAAGTCTCTCTCCCTTTCCCCGGAAGACGTGGACTTTGCCTGGCTTCTCGGCATGCTGCACGACCTCGGCCGCTTTGAACAGGTGCGCCGCTTCGGCTCCTTCGATGACCCGACGACCGTCAATCACGCCGTCCTGAGCGCCGATCTGCTGTTCAGGGACGGGCTGATCCGCAACTATGTCTCTGACGACAGGGAAGATCCTCTCATCGAAAAAGCCATCCGCCTCCACAACGTCTACGCCCTGCCCCAGGGCCTCACTAAGAGGGAGCGCATGTTCTGCCAGATCCTCCGCGATGCCGACAAGCTGGACATCTTCAGGGTGAACGTCGAGACGCCCCTCGAGGAGATCCTGAACGTCACCACAGAGGATATTGAAACCTCTCCTGTTTCCAAGAAGGTCCTCGCCGATGCCATCCTCTGCCGGAACTGCGACCGCCGCTTTGTCGCCACCCCGGCAGACCACATCGTAAGCCACATCAGCCTCGTATTCGGGCTCGTCTATGACGAGAGCATCCGCATCGTAAAGGAGCAGGGATACCTCGATCAGCTCCTTGCCTTCCGCAGCAAGAACAGGGAGACCAACGATGCGATGGAACAGGTAAGAGGTGCTGTCCATACATTCTTCAGCCACCGTCTCCCCTGAGCGGGCAATACTGTAGCAGGGGGAGGGAAAGGAAATCTGCCATGCTGACCAGTGTCAAATACGTTCTGCAGTCTCTTCTGAACACTCTGATCTTCATGCCGAAGGCCCTTGCCGTCGGCTTCTGTGCCGGGATTCTGCTCCTTGTCATCGTGTGCCCGGACAAACCGCTTCGCCGGTTCTTTGACTACTTCTGTACCGCAACCTATCTCTTTGTCGTCGCAAAGCTCACCTTCTTTACGAGAGAATCCGGCTCTCACCCGAGAGCCATCGACTTTCAGCTGCTTGGTACGTTCCATCCCGGTACTCCCGCAGGACAGTTCTTCTACGAGAACATCCTGCTCTTTATCCCCGCCGGTATCTTTCTGCCCATCCTCTTCCCGGTCCAGCGCCGCTGGTACCGGACGCTCCTGTCGGGGTGTCTCTGTTCCTGCACCATTGAGTTTGCACAGCTCATCACCGGCCGCGGCTACTGTCAGGTGGACGATGTCCTCACCAACAGTCTCGGTACCCTGATCGGATATGCCATCTGGTTTCTGTGCTCCCTCCCGTATCGCAGGAAGCACGGGGCAGAGGGACATGACAAAGGAAAGAATAACAGCAGAAGCAGCAGGAAGAAGCGGTAAGACAAAGAGCAACACCCGCCGCCTTTCCCCGCCTTTCGTCTTATGCCGTATAATGGGAGCTGTACCAGAAAAGGAGGAAGGGAATACTCTATGAGCCTTAACAGCACCCCCAATGCAGAGCGCATTCACATCGGCATCTTCGGAAAGCGGAATGCCGGAAAATCCAGTCTCATCAACGCCATCACCGGTCAGGACCTCGCCGTGGTCTCGGAAGTCTCCGGCACCACCACGGATCCCGTCTCCAAGGCGATGGAACTTCTGCCCTTAGGGCCGGTGCTTCTCATCGATACCCCCGGTCTTGATGATACCGGAGAGCTCGGGGAAAAGCGTGTCCACAGGAGTCTTCAGATCCTCAACAAGACCGATATCGCCCTCCTTGTCGTTGACGCGAGGGACGGATTATCCGCAGAAGACCACACCATCCTCACCCGCATCCGCCAGAAGCAGATCCCGTGCATCATCGTGGAGAACAAGCAGGATCTCCTGAAAACAGAAGAACAAACCAGCCAGCAGAACACGGAAAAGGCTGCAACAACCGGAGAAAAAAATAGTGACAAGAAAATTTCTGAAATAGAAGGCGTCCCTGCCATCCGTGTCAGCGCAGCCACAGGATACCACATCCGGGAGCTGAAGGAGCTTATTGCTTCAATTTACAAGGCCCCGGAGGAAAAGTTCCGGATCGTCGGAGATCTCCTCTCCCCTTCCGACCTTGCCGTCCTCGTGGTTCCGATCGACAAGGCTGCCCCGAAGGGGAGGCTGATCCTGCCGCAGCAGCAGACCATACGGGATATCCTCGAGGCCGATGCCACGGCCGTTGTCTGCAAGGAGTATGAGCTGCGCGAGACGCTGGAGAGCCTGAAACGGAAGCCGAAGATCGTCATCACCGATTCCCAGGTCTTTGCGAAGGTGAGTGCCGATACCCCGAAGGGCATTCTCCTTACCTCGTTCTCCATTCTGATGGCACGCTACAAGGGAAGCCTTGCCGATGCCGTGAAGGGCGTCACCGCTCTCGATACGTTAAAGGACGGGGACAGGGTCCTCATCGGCGAGGGCTGTACCCATCACCGCCAGTGCGATGATATCGGCTCCGTGAAGATCCCGCGTTGGATCCGGGACTACACCGGAGTCGATCCGGAATTTGTCTACACCTCCGGTGTCGAATTTCCGGAGGACCTCAGTCCGTATCACATGATTGTCCACTGCGGCGGGTGCACCCTGAATGAGCGCGAGATGAAGTACCGCACGGCCTGCGCCAAGGATGCCGGGATTCCGATGACGAACTACGGGATTCTGATCGCCTACATGCAGGGAATCTTAAAGAGAAGTGTCGAGGCATTTCCCTCGATTGCGATGCTCCTCGACAGGACAGGGAAGTAAGAAACAAAACAGGAAATCAGGGTTGCAGGACATGTCAGAAACGACAGGAACAACAAGAACCGAACAGGACCTCATCGGAGAAATGACGCTCCCCGCAGACTCCCTCTACGGGATTGAGACCGCGCGGGCGAAAGAGAACTTTGCCATCAGCGGCCGAACCGTCCACAAAGAGCTGATCCTTGCCATCGTGACGGTCAAGAAGGCCGCCGCCATGGCAAATGCTGCCATCGGGAGGCTCGAACAGGATAAGGCAGATGCCATTATTGCCGCCTGTGACAGCCTGCTGCAAAGCCCGGAGACTTACGCCCGTGCATTCCCCACCGACGCCCTGCAGGGCGGAGCCGGCACCTCCACCAACATGAACGTCAACGAGGTCATCGCAAATCTCGCCCTGCAGAACCTCGGTCATCACTGCGGGGAGTACCAGTACCTGCATCCCCTCGATGATGTCAACATGGGCCAGTCGACAAACGATGTCTACCCGACCGCCCTGCGCATTGCCGCGATCCGTCTGGTCCGGACACTGAGCGATGCCTGTGCAAGGCTCCAGGAGAGTCTCCAGGAAAAGGAGAACGCCTATGATGCCATCCCGAAGCTTGGCCGCACCGAGATGATGGACGCCGTTCCGATTACTCTCGGAGAAGAGTTCGGTGCCTACGCTCAGGCAATCGCAAGAGACCGCTGGCGCATCTACAAGGTGGAGGAGCGCCTCCGCCAGATCAACCTTGGCGGCACCGCCGTCGGCGTCGGAAACAACACCACACGGCAGTACATGTATCAGGTGACCGACATCCTGCAGGATCTCACGGGCCTTGGCCTTGCAAGGGCCGAGTATCCCATGGACCTCACCCAGAACTGCGACGTATTCGTGGAGGTATCAGGGCTCCTGAAATCCCTGGCTGTGAGCCTCATCAAGATCAGCACGGACCTTCGCCTCATGGGCTCCGGCCCCTACGGGGGACTCTCGGAGATCTCCCTAAAGCCCCTGCAGGCAGGCAGCACCATCATGCCTGGGAAGGTCAACCCTGTCATTCCGGAGATGGTGACACAGGCAGGAATTCATGTGATCGCAAACGACAGTGCCATCACGACCTGCGCGTCCATGGGAAACTTTGAACTGAATGCGTTCCTGCCCCTCATCGCCGATGCCCTCCTCGACAGCCTGAAGGTGCTGATTCGAACCGTCGATTCCTTCCGCACAAAGTGCATCGAGCCCCTTACCGCCAATGAGGAAGGCTGCCGGAAGCACCTGGACCATGCCCTGATCCTTGCTACCGTCGTCTCTCCCTATATCGGATATGAAAAAGCCTCCGATCTTGCCAGAACCTGTGGCAATGACCGGGAGGCCTTCAAGGAACAGATCATAGAGCAGGGACTGCTCACGAAAGAGCAGCTTCACCGCATCCTGCATGCGGCAAGACTGGAATAAGGAACCACGGATCCGTCAGATCCGGCAGTACCCTCAGCACCCTTTCCCGTCGATCCGGCAGGAAGAGGAACTCCCGGAAGCGCTCTCACGGCTCCTGAGGCCCACGTCCTCTGGCTTTAACGTCACCGTCCCGTCCTCCCGGACAAAGCAGGGAATGCCGATGGAGCCGCTTCCCCGGACGGAATCGAACGCAGGGGCCGTATCCCGAAGGCGGATGAAGCGCTTCATGTTGCGGACATCCTCTCCGATGTCGACAAACACAAAACCGCTCTCTCCCCTTGCCTTTGCGATCTCCCCGATCTGCGCCACCACATAGGATCCAATCAAAAATAGATGCTTAATTTGTGGCGCCTGATCTTTTGGTGTACTTTCTCTTTGTTCGAGTCTTTTCGGCAAGGATTTCTTCTGCGTC
>OMXP01000092.1 GCA_900315055.1 uncultured Lachnospiraceae bacterium | reverse complement strand
TCGCGATGGACACCCTTGCTTTCGGCTGTATCCTTCCCACTACCGGGCGGATTCCGGACTTTCACCGGTTAGAAACGTGCGCCGCCGGGCGCACAATGAAAGGACCGGAGCCATCTGCCCCGGTCCGTCAACCGTATCTGACGTTATTGGTGATTATCTGTGGCAGCCAAAGCGCTTCATGGCTTCTTCGAGTGCCTCAGCCTTGTCCTTCGACATCTCCATGAGCGGCATGCGAAGCGGGCCTGCCTCAAAGCCGAGAAGATTCACGGCCTTCTTGACCGGGATCGGGTTGACCTCGGAGAACAGGCACTCAAAGAGCTCCTCTGTCTCACACTGAATCTTTGCAGCACCTGCGACATCGCCTGCAAAGAACTTCGCGCACATGTCGTGCATGGCCTTTGGAGCGACGTTTGCGACAACCGAGATGACACCGAGTCCTCCCATTGCCATCATGGGAACGGTCTGGTCGTCATTTCCGGAGTAGAGCTCGATCTTGCCGTCGGTCTCTGCCATGAGCTTTACGATCTGGGAGATGTTGCCGGATGCTTCCTTGATGCCGACGACATTCGGGACCTCGCGGACGATCTTTGCCGCGGTCTGTGGCAGGAGATTTCCGCCCGTGCGGGACGGAACGTTGTACATGATAATGGGGGTCTTCGGAACCGCCTCTGCGATCTCGCGGAAGTGCTCGACAAGGCAGGCCTGTGTCGGCTTGTTGTAGTAAGGGGTCACGACAAGGCAGGCATCAACGCCGAACGATGCGATCTCCTCGGAGAGCTGGATGGCGGTCTTCGTGCAGTTGGAACCGGTGCCAGCGATGACCGGCACACGGTGATTGACGTGCTCTGCGCAGAACTTGCAGACCGCCACGTGCTCCTCCTCGGTCATCGTTGCAGCCTCACCCGTGGAGCCGCAGACGACGATGGCGTCGGTGCCGTTGTCGATCTGATAATCGATGAAATCAGCGAATGCATCGTAGTTTACGGTCTTCTCCGCGTCATCATGAAACGGGGTTACGATGGCTACTGCTGAGCCCTTGAATACTGACATAACTTGTTCTCCTTCTCCTTCATGCAGGATCTGCGGACGCGTTTTCGGTAAAGTTCCGAAACTGCACCGCGCTGATCTCATAAATTTCATCTGCAAACGTGCAGAGCTTGTCATCCATCAGGATCCCGGTCAGGATGACATCCGTATCCCCCCGGCGCTCCATGAGGCTCTTCAGCTCGTCCATGGTGATGATCCGGTTGTCGACAAGGCCGAGGACCTCGTCCATGACCAGAAGATCGCTCTCGCCGGTATCCAGGACCTTCCGCGCGTAGTTGAAGCCGTTGCGAATGTTCTGCTTCTCCTCCTCGCGGACAATGCCCTCCGTCCGGTCAAAGGCCTCATCGGACCTCTCAAAGCGGAAAATCCTAATCTCCGGCTCCAGGCGTTTCATGAACTCTGTCACGTCCGGTTCTTCTCTTCCTTTCAGGAACTGCACCATCGCGACCTGTTTTCCTCTGCAGGCGTACTGAATCGCCTTTCCCAGTGCCGCCGAAGACTTTCCTTTTCCGTTTCCGGTATACACTACGATCTTGCCAGCCATCTGCAAACCTCCGCCCCACGCGTCGCCAAAGCCGATTTCGATACGTATTGTCAATTTAACACTTTATGAGCAAATTGCAAGGGCAGGGCACAGTATGGCCCATCGGATGGTATCATTATGGCGCATTACTGTAAATGGAAGGATGTCAAAACCGTGACAAAGCAGCATGTAAATCACACATTATTGCGCACAGGCACCCTGTGCCTTATCAGTCTCCTGGAGACCTGGGCGCTGTGCCTGTCCTTAAACCTTACCACCAAGAACCCAGCGGCCTTTCTCTTCTTTGCGGGGCTCCTGTTCGTGCACGCAAAGGTCCCTGCCGTCTCGAAACAGAAGACACCCTGGATTGATCTTGCAGGGCTTCTTCTTGCCCTCTCCTTTGTCTTTGCCCTGCACGGGAGTCTCACCGCGCAGTTTACAAGCCGCCTGTTCCAGCTCCTCGTCCTTGTCGTCCTCTTTGCCGGCATGTTTCTTCTTTCAAGGACGCTGCTTCTTGGCCTGCAGGAACTGGTAAGCCGGAGGGCGTCCGACATCCGAAGAACAGAAACATCAGAACAGGGATCAAATATAAAAACCACAACACACGGGAAGAAGAAGGATCGCACCCTGCTGCTCTCCTTCCTCCTGATTCTTGTCTGCTATCTTCCGTACTTTCTCTATGAGTTTCCAGGCATCTTATCTCCGGACGGCGCCTGGCAGGCAGAACAGGCGATCGGAACGCGTCCCCTGTCAAACCACCACCCGGTGGTCCATACGCTGGTGATCCGCCTCTTCTACCGTCTGGGGAGCCTCTTTACCTCGGATCCGGACACTGCCCTCTCGTTCTACACCTTCGCCCAGATGGCCTTCCACGCCTTCTGCGGGGCGCTTTGCGTAAAGACGCTGAAGGACCTGGGCTTTCGAAAGAGGATCTGGATTCCGGTTCTTCTCTTCTATGCCATCGTCCCCTTTGAGGCTGTCTACGCCGTCATGGTGGGGAAGGATACGGTCTTTGGCGACATCGCCCTGCTCCTTGTCCTCTGCCTTGTCCGGATCCTTCAGGAGACGGAAGAAAACGGGCACCGGGGAAAGATCGGCGGGAAGAGCCTTGTCCTCTTCTTTGTCCTCTCCGTCTGCTTCTGTCTGTTCCGGACAAACGGCTGGTATGCCTTCCTTCTCATGACACCCTTCCTTCTTCTGATCCTCCGCAGGCGGGTAAAGCAGCTCCTTCCCGTCACCGTCTGCGTGATCCTCGCCGCCGGCATCATCCGGGGACCTGTCATCAATGCGATGAACATCGAACAGCCGGACACCGTGGAATCCCTGTGCGTCCCGCTGCAGCAGGTAAGCGCCGTGGTGGCAGAGGGAAAGAGCCTGACACAGGAGGAGTCCTCCCTCATCGATGCCGTCGTCCCGATTGAGTCCGTCAAAGATCAGTACAACCCGGTCTTTGCCGATGACATGAAGGAGCTCATCCGGACCACCGGAGATCAGTCGGTCCTTGAGAAAAACAGAAGCGCCTATGTCCGGCTGTACATAACCCTCGGCCTTCGATATCCCGGGACCTATCTGCAGGCCTGGATCAATGAGACGGAGGGCTTCTGGTTCCCCGACTACGTCCACGATACCGCAAACATCGACAACGTCTGGACCAACAACGCGGGTCTTGTCTGGCGGCCGATCCTCGGCGGAGCGTTCGTGAAGATCAAGGAAATCCTGATCAAGCTCGGCTCCTTCGTCCCCGTCTACGGGCTTTTCTGGAGCAGCGGCTTCTATGCCTTCCTCTCCCTCGGAGCCTTCGCCCTGACGCTGGAGAAGAAGGAATCCCGAAAGAAAGACCGCCGGTATGTACTCCTTGTCCTGCCATCTCTGTGTGTCCTGTTCACGCTCCTTCTTGCGACGCCGATCGCTGCGGAGTTTCGCTACACGCTGGCCCTGACCTTTACCATGCCGCTGACAGCGCTTGCCCCCTTCCTCTCACAGGGAGAAGGGATACGTCAGGATACTGCAGAATTGATCCACGAAAGTAAGGAGAATAAGAATGTCTGAGCACAGGATCCTTGCATCATGCGGCAACGACTGTTCCGCCTGTCCAAGATACGTGAAACACCCTTACGAAAAGACGGAGGAAGAACTACTCCATACGGCCAGGCTCTGGATGAAAATCGGATACCGCGATCATGTCGTGTCTGCGGAGGAAATTGCCTGTACCGGATGCAAACCGGAAAACTGGTGCCGGTATCATGTCGTGAAGTGCTGTGAGGAAAAAGGAATCCAAAGCTGTGCCTCCTGTCCGGAGTATCCGTGCGGGAGAATGCGGGAGTGCTTTGCCGTCACAAAATCCTTCGAGCCAAAATGCAGAGAGGTGTGTACCGTGCAGGAGTTTGACCGTCTGCACAGGGCGTTTTTCGAGAAAGAAGAAAACCTCCGGCACTGATCCCGTCAAAAAGCCCTGCTCCGGTCTCCGTTCCGGAACAGGGCTTTTGTCATTCTTTGTATCTTCTGATCTGTTTGGTATTGTCTGTGCTTTTCTTCAGTCCAGCACGTCGCTTCCGTACCGCACGCGGATGTACGCCTTGATCTCCTCGACGCACTTCTCATACCCCAGCTTTGCGCTGTTCAGGCACAGGTCGTAGTTCTTGACGCTGTCCCAGTACTCGCCGGTGTAGTAGCGGTAGTAATCGGCCTTCTTCTCGTCGGTCTCCTCGATGAACTTCTTCAGCTCCCTGCCGCGCATCGGCTGCTTTTCCGCCGCATGCTCGAGAAGGAACTCTTCCGGCGCGTGAATGAACACGGAAACCACGTTGTCGTAGTCCTTGAGGATATAGTTGGCGGCGCGCCCGACGATGACGCAGGGCTGGCTCTCCGCAAGCTTCTGGATCACCATGGCCTGATAGTTGAACAGGTTCTCCATGGATGTAAACCCGTCCTCTCCGGGCTGAATGAGGTTCCCGGTCTTGTAGACGGACTTGCTGATCGCAAGGCGGAGCGGGCTCTTGCCCCGAATGCTCTCATCTGCCTTCAGGAAGAGCTCCTCATTGATGCCGCTCTCCTCTGCCGCAAGCTTTGTCAGCTCCTTGTTGTAATAGTGAATCCCAAGATCATTTGCGAGCATCTCTCCCACGGTTCTGCCGCCGGAGCCGTACTGACGCTCGATGGTAATCGTGATGTTTTTCTTCATGGCTGCACCTCCCGGGCAATCGTTTCTGCTGTCCTTATTGTATCAGACTTTTGCAGCAAGAGAGCTGTCTGAGATGCTATTCGCCGAGGTATGCCTTCTGAATCTCGCGGTTGTTCAGAAGATCCTCCGCCTTGCCCTCCATGACGATCTTTCCGGTCTCCAGAACGTAGGCCCGGTTCGCGATCGTCAGGGCCTTCTTTGCGTTCTGCTCGACGAGCAGGACCGTGGTGCCGTCCTTGTTGATCTGCTCGATGATATCGAAGATCTCATTGACAAGGAGCGGGGAAAGGCCCATGGACGGCTCATCCATGAGGATCAGGGACGGGTGGCTCATCAGGGCTCTTCCCATCGCGAGCATCTGCTGCTCGCCGCCGGAGAGCGTTCCTGCCATCTGATTCTTTCTCTCCTGCAGGCGCGGGAATCTCGTGAAGACAAGCTTTACGGTGTCCGCAAACTCCGCCTTATCCTTTCTCGTATAGGCGCCAAGCTTCAGGTTGTCCATGACCGAGAGGTCCGGGAACACGCGCCGTCCCTCGGGGACCTGCGCCATGCCCATGCCGACGATCTTGTAGCCCGGAGTCTTCGTGATGTCCTGACCCTGATAGGTGATCGTACCGGCCTTCGGCTTGATGAGTCCCGAGAGGGTGTGAAGGGTGGTGGTCTTTCCGGCGCCGTTTGCGCCGATCAGGGCGACGATCTCTCCCCGTTCCACATGGAAGGAGATGCCCTTCAGGGCCTGTATCACCCCGTAGTAAACTTCCAGATCCTTGACTTCCAGCAGTGACATGTCTCCTCCTTATTCCCCGATGTAGGCCTTGACGACCTCGGGATCCTGCAGTACCTCTCTGGTCTTCCCCTGCTTCAGGATTCTCCCGAAGTTGAGGACCGTGACCTCCTCGCAGATGCCGGAGACCAGCTTCATGTCGTGCTCGATGAGAAGGATTGTGATGCCGAACTTCGAGCGGATCAGCTCGATGGTCTTCATCAGCTCGCCGGTCTCATTCGGGTTCATGCCGGCAGCCGGCTCATCGAGAAGAAGGAGCTTGGGCTTTGTCGCCATGGCACGCGCGATCTCGAGCTTTCTCTGCTGTCCGTAGGGAAGATTCGATGCCTTGTAGTCACGCTCGTTCTCGAGTCCGAAGACCGAAAGAAGCTCCATCGCCGCATCGTCGTATTCCTTCTCCACCTTTTTGTAGGAGCCAAGGTGAAAGATCGAGGCCGCCGTCGAGTAGTGATACTGATTCTGCAGACCCACCTTGACGTTGTCGATGACCGACATGTCCTGGAACAGGCGGATGTTCTGGAAGGTTCTCGCGATGCCGTCGTGGTTGATCTCGACGGTCTTGTGTCCCGTGATGTCCACGCCGTCGAGGCGGATGACACCCTCATTGGGCTTGTACACGCCGGTCAGGAGGTTGAAGACGGTCGTCTTGCCGGCGCCGTTGGGGCCGATGAGACCGTACAGCTCTCCCTTCTCGACGCGAAGGTTGAAATCATCGACGGCACGAAGACCGCCGAACATGATCGAAAGGTTGTCGACTTCAAGCAGTGCCATTATGCCTTTGCCCCTTTCTTTCCGAACTTTGCGCGGATCGATGCGAGCACGCGGTTTCTCCAGTTCCTTGCTGCCGGTGCCCAGTTAAAGAGCATGACCACGATCAGGACGATCGAGTAGATCAGCATGCGGTAGCTCGACAGTGCACGAAGGAGCTCCGGCAGAAGGTACAGGACCGCCGCCGCAATGACGGAACCCGAGATGTTGCCGATGCCGCCGAGAACCACGTACACAAGGATCAGGATCGAGATGTTGTAGCCGAAGTACTGGGAGCCTGCCTGCAGGGTCGAAATGCTGTGGGAGAACAGAACGCCCGCCGCTCCTGCGATCGCCGCGGAGACGACAAAGCCGAGCATCTTGTACTTTGTGATGTTGATGCCGACGGATTCTGCCGCAATGCGGTTGTCACGAATCGACATGATCGCACGACCGTCTCTCGAATTGATGAGGTTCTGGGCAACGAACAGGGCGATGAGAAGCATGACCACCGCCACCGTGAAGTTTGCATCTCTCGGGGTTCCTGAGATGCCCATCGGGCCGTTCATCAGCATCGTGCCGTCCGCCTCCATGCCAAGATCCATCTGGCTGGTAAACGACGCGTGCAGGCCGTTGGAGTCATAGCCAAGGTAGAGCGAGTTCAGGATGTTCTTGATGATCTCGCCGAACGCCAGGGTCACGATCGCGAGGTAGTCGCCGTTCAGGCGAAGCACCGGGATGCCGATGAGGAATCCGAACAGCGCCGCCACCGCAATGCCGATGACCATGGCGAGCGGAAAGCGGATCGCGGTCGGCAGTGAGTTCTCTGTCAGGATCGAGAACAGAGAGCTCGAGAAGGCACCGACGCACATGAAGCCCGCGTGCCCCAGGGAGAGCTCGCCGAGAATTCCGACGCAGATGTTCAGGCCGACGGCGACGATTGCATAGTAGGTTGCGGGGACCAGAAGTCCTGTCAGGTGACTGGAAAGAAGTCCCGCATACTCGAAGATCTCCACCACCGCATAGACGATGAGAACAACGATATAGGTCCAGGTCTGTCTGGAAAGTTTCTTTTTCTTCATGGGTACCTCCTCAGACCTTCTCCTGGATGTTCTTGCCCAGGATACCGGTCGGCTTCACGAGAAGCACGACGACGAGGATGCCGAATACGATGGCATCCGAGAGCTGCGAGGAAATGTAGGTTCTTGCCAGGATCTCAATGATACCAAGCACGATGCCGCCGATCATGGCGCCGGGTATGGAGCCGATGCCGCCAAGGACAGCTGCAACGAAGGCCTTGATGCCGGGCATGGCGCCGGTATAGGGCGTCAGGGTCGGATAGGCCGAGCACAGCAGCGCGCCCGCGATCGCCGCGAGGGCAGAGCCGATGGCGAACGTCAGGGAGATCGTGTGGTTTACGTTGATGCCCATGAGGGTTGCCGCGCCGCGGTCCTGTGCGACCGCAAGCATTGCCTGTCCTTCCTTTGTCTTATGGACGAACCACTGGAGAACGACAAGGACTGCAAGGCTGACCAGGATCGTGACGATCGTCACGCCCTGAATGTGCAGCTGCCCGCCCGCCAGCGTGATGCCGCTCCAGGAGACCACGGAGGTGAAGGACTTCGGGTTGGAGCCGAAAATCAGAAGGGCCAGGTTCTCGAGAAGGTACGAGACACCGATGGCGGTGATCAGAACCGCGAGGGGAGATCCCGCCTCACGCAGCGGCTTGTATGCGACCTTCTCGGTGGTGACACCGATGACAAGGCAGACCGCCATGGCAATCAGGATGGAAACAAAAGGATTCATGCCCAGCGTGATCATGCAGGTGAAGATCGCATAGCCGCCGACCATGATGAAGTCGCCGTGGGCGAAGTTCAGCATCTTGGCGATGCCGTAGACCATGGTGTAGCCCAGTGCGATGATCGCGTAGATGGATCCGAGGCTGATCCCGCTGATGAGATAATTCAGGAAGCTAAGCATGCGTTGGCCTTTCCTCATTTCCTCCCTGGTATCTGTATCGGAACGGCATCCAGTCTTCTGGCTGCCGTTCCCGTACAGACATCACAGGAGAAAACATCAGGACGGGAAAGAACCTTCCGGTCCCCTCCCGTTCCCTGATTTGTGATATCTGCAGGTTACTGTCTGTTACTTAAAGACTGTTTGCGATCAGTCTGCGGAGACGTAAGCGCCGTCCTTGATCACAACGGCCTTGGGCTCCTTCTCAGGCTCGCCGTCTGCCGT
The DNA here is from genome assembly GCA_900315055.1 of uncultured Lachnospiraceae bacterium. Lineage (GTDB taxonomy): Bacteria > Bacillota > Clostridia > Lachnospirales > Lachnospiraceae > CAG-791. The sequence continues at coordinate 1,448 of OMXP01000092.1, read as the reverse complement.
CCAGGTGATGGGATCACCGGTAAGACCGTGGACGGAGATCTTGGTCATGGCATCCTTCATGGCATCGCAGATGTCGGAGACGCTCATGTCCGGAGTGATGCCGGCTTCCTCGACCGCTGCCTTGATCGCATAGACACCGTCATAGGCATCTGCTGCGAACTGGTTCGGGGTATCGCCGTAGGCATCCTTGTAGGACTTGACGAAGTTCACGGTCAGGTCATCGGTTGCGTCTGCTGCGAACGGAGTCAGGAGCATGACGCCCTCTGCAAGGGAGGTATCGAAGTTCTCAACGGACAGGATGCCGTCAAGACCATCGCAGCCAAAGAAGATCGGAGAATAGCCGATGGCGTTTGCCTGCTGCAGGATCAGAGCGGCCTCGGTGTAGTAGATCGGCAGGAAGACGAGATCTGCGCCCGCATCCTTTGCCTGCTGCACCTGAGAGGAGAAGTCGGTCTTGGAGTCTGCGGTGAATGCCGTAGAGGAGACGATGTTCAGGCCCTGGTTTGCAGCTTCCGTCGTGAAGGCGGACATGATGCCGGAAGAATAGACGTCGGAAGAATCATAGATGATGGCGACGTTGGTGGCCAGCTTGTGCTCGCCGATGTACTGTGCGGACTTCGTGCCCTGATTCGGGTCGGAGAAGCAGACACGGAATGCATTGTCATACTTCACGCAGTCGACAGCGGATCCGGACGGAGTCAGCTGGAACATGTTGTCGTTGTGGGTCTCCTCGGAGACGGCGATGGAGCACGCACTGGTGACGGAGCCGAGCAGGAACTGCATGCCCCAGTCCTTCAGGGTGTTGTAGCAGTTGACGGACTGCTGGTTGTCCAGCGCATCGTCCTCGCTCTGGAGCTCGACCTGGTAGCCGTTCATGCCGCCGGCTGCGTTGATCTCATCAACCGCGATCTGTGCCGCATTGGCAACGCCGTTGCCGTACTGTGCGGCACCGCCGGTCAGGGGTCCGATGACACCGATCTTGAAGGTTGCGCCGGAGTCCGCCGCTGCGGCGCTCGACGTGCCCTCAGCTGCAGCCGTTGTCGTTGCTGCTGCGCTGCTGTCCGTGCTGCCGGAAGATGAACTTCCGCAGCCCGCCAGTGCCAGTGCCGCGACAGATGCTGCCATCACTGCACTCACAACTCTGTTCATTTTTTTCATAGATATTCCTCCTCTGTGAATGATGCAGATGGTTGTGCAAAGCCCGGAGGACGCAGGAGATTTTGTCCACCGGTATCTTTGTATACAAAATGAAATGATACTTGCATGAAAGGGAAATTTCAAGTCTGCAAGGACTAACTGCCCTCAAACTGCCCAAAATTTCGGTGTGTATTTCATGCATTTTGCGAAATAATCGAGTAGGAGGGGGAGATTAACCCCCGTCCTCTCACACCGCAACGTACGTACCGTTCGGTATACGGCGGTTTCAATAGTTAATGCAGAGACTGGTA
>OMXP01000077.1 GCA_900315055.1 uncultured Lachnospiraceae bacterium | reverse complement strand
GCTTACGATCGGTGTGCTGGTGCCGCCGGACTTTGCGTGCCCCTTCTCTGCAATGGTGACGCCACGGCTGCGGCAGTCATCATTGGAACCGTCAACACAAAGCCATACCTCTTCAACGCCATCCTGCCTGCATTGCAGGAGCCAGTTCTTCTTGAACAGAAGGATCTGCTCCTTTGAGAGTCGGTGGTCAAACATCTCGGCATACCAGGTGTCGTTATGTCCTTCGGAACCCGAGTACAGGAGCTGATTCCGCATCTGTGTTTCGAAGGAATCCGCGGCGTTGGATCTGCGAATGATCGAGTACATGGCGAAGTCCATGATGGCATTAGACAGATCAGTGCCGAACACGCCATCGAGCAGGTCCTTGATTCCAGTCCTGGTATTGATGGCCTGGCAGATGGAGAACATGCCGATTCTTTTGATTGTCGGCACTGTTCTCTTGTTGGTGATCTTTTCCCACTCCTGCGGAAAGATCTTCGCATACTGGGAAGTGGGGTACATCTTGGACTTGTCATCAAGACACTGATGACCAATGGTAGTACGCTTGGGTTCGGCGTATCCCTTTTCGCGATTGTAATGAGCTTCCAGAACGTATTTGATCAAAGCCGGTGCCCCATCGGGCTGCCTTTCAATGGTCACACGTTCTTTTGGAATATCGACTTTCAGGTACCTGTAGACTGCCATAATTAGTTATCCGTTATCATTTTAGCTGAGTACTTTTAATACTTAGTTAAATTATATATCGATAACTGATTATAGTCAAGCATTAGAACTGGAGAAAAGCCTGTATTTTCAAGAAAAACCCGGATGGCTTAGTCCCGAAATTAACCATTAAAGCATTAACTAGGCGATGAAATTAGTCCTAAAATCCGGGATACTATCGTCTATTACTCATATTTATCATATACCGTTAAATATTTATTACCCCATTTATTACCCCATTAGTATAGCACGGGATGGGGTGATAAATGGGGTAATATTTCATCGGGAGCTGCTTCGTGAACTGCAGGACCGCATGAGTGACAATCCTACGAGCCGTGGACTGGTGAACACACGTGTTTACTTTTATCTTTCGGAACTGTACAGCATCCCAGCGGCCTTTCCGAAGATGCAGGAAGGCCTGTCCCCTGTCTTTCCATGACAAAAGGCAGAGGGAAACCGAATCCATCTCTTTCGGATCCGGCTTCTCTCTGCCTTCTCGCTTCTTACTTCCTATCTGTTCTTCTATTCGTACGAAAGTTCCACCACGGCACAGCCCTCTTTCGCATCGTCCACGATGTTTACCAGAAGGCCTCCGTTCTCTCTCTCATAGAGAACCGGGGTGAGGTGGGCACCGAGCCTCTCCTGCTTCTTGTACTGCACCCGAAGCCTTGTGATCATCTTTTCCGGGTCCTCGAAAGCGCAGGCAAGCCGCACGTACTGGCTGTTGTTCATGTGGTGATTGGAGTCGAGCATCGTCTCGTTCACCCGGATGGGATCCTTTGAGATGCCGCCTTCCTTCGGGATCACGATCTTCCTCGGAAGGTACTCCATGTCAAGCTTCGGCTCCAGCGGGTAGGCCTTCAGCATTTCTTCGTCCATGCCGGTGGGCTTCTGGGTGTTCGTATCGATCAGCGTCCAGACCGCATAGGCCCTGACCAGCGGCTCTTTGTCCAGAGTCTCAATGAGGTAGCAGCGGTTTCCGAAGAAGGCCCTTGCCTCCACGGGTCTCGTGCCGATCCGGATCTTCTCCCCCATGAGGGGAAGGCGCAGGATATCGATCTGCCAGTAGTTCACGAACCAGGCAATGTGGCGGGGCCTTGTGTAGGAAAAGCCGACGCCCGCGTCCTCGCTGTGGAACGTGGAGCAGTCCTGCAGGTAATCGATAAGCGAGGTCAGCGTCAAACGCCCGTTCATGTCCGTCTCCGAAAAGCGGACTCTGGAGTCAAAGGTATACATTGCCCTCTCCCGTTCTACATGTGCTTCTTCCAGATCCTCGGCAGGAACAGAATCAGCATCGGATACAGCTCGAGACGGCCGGCGAGCATGTCGAACATCAGCACGAACTTGGACACGAGGTTCAGCCCGTTGAAGTTCGCGGCAGGACCCACACCGCCAAGGCCGGGTCCGATGTTGTTGAAGGTTGCAGCCACCGCCGTAAAGTCCGTCACAAGGTCAAACCGGTTGTCCGCCGTCAGGACCATGAACGATGCCGCAAAGATGAAGGTATATGTTGCAAGATAGACGCTGACGCCCTGGATCGTCTCCCTGTCCGCGGGTCTGCCGTCCATCTTCATGGTGCTCACCGCCTTCGGGTGAATGTAGTGGACGATCTGATGGTAGACGCTCTTTGCAAGGATCACGATACGGGAGACCTTGATGCCGCCGCCCGTCGATCCCGCGCAGGCGCCGATGAACATCAAGAGCACCAGGATTGCCCTCGAGAGCTCCGGCCACGCATCAAAGTTCACGGTCGAATAACCTGTCGTCGTGATGATGGATCCCACCTGAAAGGCACTGTGGTGGAAGGCAAGAAACAGGCTCGGGAACATCGACCGAACGTTCAGAGTGATCACCGCAATCGAGGCCGCGATGATGATGAAGTACCATCTCACCTCCTCCATGCGGAAGGCCTCTCCGGGCTCCCTGTGGAGGATGTAGTAGTAGGCATTGAAGTTCACGCCGAACAGGATCATGAACACCGTGATGATCCCCTGCTGGAGCGTCGTATAATCGGCGGCCGAGGTATTGCGCACGCCGAAACCGCCGGTGCCGGCACTGCCGAACGTCATGCACAGCGCATCAAAGAGCGGCATCTTCGCGACAAGAAGAAGCCCGATCTGAATGAGCGTGAGCCCGAAGTAGATCAGGTACAGGATGGACGCGCTCTGGCGAAGCTTCGGAACGAGCTTGCCAAAGGAAGGTCCCGGGCTCTCCGCCCGCATCAGCTGCGCGTTGCCGCCGCCCGTCATCGGCACGATGGCGAGCATGAATACGATGACGCCCATGCCGCCGACCCAGTGGGTGAACGAGCGCCAGATGAGGCTTGCGTGGGAGAGCGCCTCGACATCGGTCAGGATGCTCGCTCCCGTCGTCGTAAAGCCCGAAATCGTCTCGAACAGGGCGTTCGGAAAGTACGGAATGTCGTGGTTTAAGACAAAGGGCATGGCCCCGACAATCGAGATCACAACCCAGGCAAGAGCCACGGAGACGATGCCCTCCCTTGCAAAGAACATGAAGTTCTTCGGTTTTTTCAGCGTCAGCAGCCATCCGATGAGATAGCTTGCCGCCGCAACCACCACAAAGGAGAATCCCTGCCACTCGCGGTAGATGATCGCGGTGAGCACCGGCAGGAGCATGAGCCCCGCCAGCACCTTCAGGATCACGCCCTGGATGTAAACAACAACTCTGTAATGCATAAATCCCCTCTACGCCAGAATGTCCTTGATGTCTCCGAACCCCCTGTGGGTCGTCACGATGATCACCGAATCCCCGTCCTCGATGGTCGTCTGCCCGTTCGGCAGGATGATGTCGTTGCCGCGAATGATGCAGGCGATGAGGACGTTGTCCTTCGTCGAAAGGTCGGCGAGCGGAATCCCCGTGATCTTCGGTTCCTCGTGAATCCGAAACTCCAGTGCCTCCGCCTTGTTCTCGACGATGTTGTAGAGCGACTCCACGTTGGAGGAGCCGGACGCGTTCTGCATGGCACGCACATACCGCGTGATCATCTCGGCCGTCAGGTTCTTCGGATGGATCAGAGACCCCAGGTGTAGCCTGTCGATGATGTTGTCGACGGAGAGACGGTTCGTCTTCGTGACGATCTTCATCGCGCTGTTGTGCTGCTTTGCAAAGAGCGAGAGGAAGATGTTCTCCTCGTCGATGCCCGTCAGGGTGACGAGGGAATCGCAGTTCTCAAGCCCTTCCGAGAGCAGAAGCTCCTGATCGGTGCCGTCTCCGCAGATGACGGTTGCCTTCGGCAGCTCCTCCGAGAGGTACTCGCTGCGCGCCATGTCGCGCTCGATGATCTTGACCTTGATACCGGAGGCAAGCAGCTGCTTTGCAAGATAGTAGGCAATCGTGCCGCCGCCGATGATCATGGTGTCCCGGACCCGGTGCGTCTCGACGCCGATCTTCTGGAAGAAGTTCTTGGCGTGGGACGGCGCCGCGATGATCGAGACCGTATCCCCGCTCTTTAACACAAACGAGCCGTTCGGGATGACGACATCGCCCCCGCGGATCACCGCGCAGACAAGGACCTCGGCCTTGACCTTGGACGAGAGGTCGGAGAGCTGCAGGTTGTCGAGAATCGACCCGTCCGGGATCTCGAACTGCAGCATCTCGACACGCCCTCTCGAGAACGTGTCGATCTTGATCGCCGACGGAAACCGCAGGATCCTCGAGATCTCGTTTGCCGCCGCCCGCTCCGGGTTGATCGTCATGGAAAGCCCGAGCTCATCGCGGATATATCCGATCTCGGAGTTGTACAGCGGATTCCGGACACGCGCGATCGTGCTGCAGTCGCCGGCCTTCTTTGCAAACAGGCAGCACAAGAGGTTCAGCTCGTCCGAGTTTGTCACCGCAATCATCAGCTGGGCATCCTCGATCCCGGCCTCCTTGAGCGTCGAATAGCTCGCCCCGTTGCCGACCAGTCCCATCACGTCGTAGGTATCGGTAATGCTGCTGATCACGTTCGGGTTCGTATCGATGACCGCGATGTCGTGTCCCTCCTTGACCAGGTTTTTGACAATCGTCTCGCCAACCTTACCGCAGCCGGCCACAATGATACGCATAAACACCCCCTGATGTTCCATTACGTAAATAAAACAACACAAACATGCTCTATCTTACACCATCCCGGACAGGACAATGTTAAGACAGAGCACGATTTTGGTCACAACTTACAAATTGTCAAAGTCTCTCAGAGCTCGAAGAGCATGTCCTCGTAGGTCGGGAACGGCCAGCAGCTCTTGTCCACGATCTGCTCCAGGGCATCGCACGGGCGTCTTAAGCGCATCATCGCGGGCTTGATCTGGTCCTTGAAGAAGAAGGCACGCTCTCTTGCGTTTGTCATCTTTCCGCCCTGATCGACGAGCGTGCGGAGCGCATCGAGGGCCACCTGGGCATCATCGATCATGTCGGCGATCTTCTGGAGCTTTTCCGCCTCGGCGCCGAACTTGGCACCCGCGTTCTTCACGGCGATGATGGTGTCGGCAAGATCCTTCTCATAGCGCATGCACGCGGGGATGATCTGCTTTGCCGCCATGTCGATCATGGTGAGTGCCTCGATGTTGATCGACTTTGCGTAGGTCTCGTAGATGACCTCCTCGCGGGACTCGAGCTCGGTCTTCGTGAAGATCCCGAACTTTCCGAAGAGCTTTACCGCCTTGTCGGTCGTCAGCGTCGATGCCGCTTCGATGGTACTCGGGATATTCGGAAGACCGCGGCGCGCCGCCTCGTGTCTCCAGGCCTCGCTGTAGCCGTCTCCGTCGAAGATGATCCGCTGATGCTTTGAGAGGTTCTTCTCGATAAGGTCATGGACTGCCTTTTCAAGGTCTTCGGGAGCTGCCTTTTCCAGCACGTCTGCCGCATCGGAGAAGGCCTCGGCGACGATCGCATTGATGGTCGTCGTGCTCGATGCCATGGAGTCGGAGGATCCGACCATGCGGAACTCGAACTTGTTTCCCGTAAAGGCAAACGGGGAGGTGCGGTTGCGGTCCGTGGCGTCCTTGTTGATGTCGGGAAGCGTCGAGACACCGGTCTTCAACACGCCGCCCTCAAGATGCCCGCTTGCGGTGCCGGTCTCGATGAGCTGCCGCACGACGTCCTCGAGCTGGGATCCAAGGTACACCGAGACAATGGCCGGCGGCGCCTCGTTGGCACCAAGGCGAAGGTCATTGCCCACATCCGATGCACTCTGACGGAGCAGGTCCGCGTGGGTATCGACGGCCTTTACGATGCAGGAGAGAACGAGAAGGAAGCGGATGTTCCGCTCCGGGCTCTCGCCGGGATCAAGCAGGTTTTCGCCGCTGTCGGTGATGAGGGACCAGTTGTTGTGCTTGCCGGAGCCGTTGACACCGGCAAAGGGCTTCTCGTGCAGAAGAACCCGAAGGCCGTGGTGCTCCGCGACCCGCTTCATGGTCTCCATGATCAGCTGGTTGTGATCGGTCGCAAGGTTTGCGGTCTCATAGATGGGGGCCAGCTCATGCTGCCCCGGGGCCACCTCGTTGTGCTGCGTCTTTGCGGGGACGCCGAGCTTCCAGAGCTCGCGGTTCAGGTCCTTCATGAACTCGCCGACGCGCTCTCTGATGACGCCGAAGTAGTGATCCTCCATCTCCTGTCCCTTGGGGGCCGGGGCGCCGAAGAGCGTGCGTCCCGTGAAGATGAGGTCCTCTCTCTGCAGATATTCCTTCCCGTCGACGAGGAAATACTCCTGCTCCGCGCCGATGGAGGGCTCCACGTGGTGGACGTTCGTATAGCCCATCGCCTTTAACAGGCGCACCGTCTGGGTGTCGATCGCCTCCATGGAGCGAAGGAGCGGGGTCTTCTTGTCGAGGGCTTCCCCCGTGTAGGAGCAGAACGCCGTCGGGATACAGAGCGTGACACCGGTGCCGGCCTCCTTGAGGAAAGCAGGACTTGTCACGTCCCAGGTCGTATAGCCTCTCGCCTCAAAGGTCGAGCGAAGACCGCCCGAGGGGAAGCTGGACGCGTCCGGCTCTCCCTTGATGAGATCCTTTCCGGTGAACGCCGTCACCATGCGTCCCTCCTCGTCGGGGGATGCGATGAACGCATCGTGCTTTTCCGCCGTGATGCCGGTCAGCGGCTGGAACCAGTGCGTGTAGTGCGTCGCGCCGCGCTCCATCGCCCAGTCCTTCATGGCCTTCGCCACGACGTCCGCATCCGCCGGGGAGAGATCCCCGCCGTTTTTGATGACGTCCATCACATCGCGAAAGACTGCCTTCGGGAGGGTCTCCTTCATCACGCCGACCGAGAAGACATTTTTGCCGTAGAGTTCCTCGAGCCTCGTCTCACTCATATGCTGTTCTCCTGTTCTCTGTTCTTATCCACCTCTGCCCGATGGTACACACCCATCCGGCAGCTCACAACGGCATTATAGCGGCAGAAAGGAAAACTGTCATTCCTGCCGCCGCTTCCCTTATGTTTTCCTCCCCGTTTTCCTTATTCTCTTGGTTTATCCGTTCTCAGGATATCCCCGCACTCGGCCTCCTGGTCGAGGGTCAGATAGATCGTCTCCTGCGGGTGCGGGCAGCTCTCCACCGCATTGCCTTCCGCGTCGTGCATCGCAAGGACCTTTGTCTTCACGTCCCGTCCGTCGGGCTTCATGATCTCGATCTCATCGCCCACATCGAACTTGTTTCTCTGGGTGATCTTCACACGCCCGTTCGCATCGACATCCTCCGCGATCCCAAGCCACGTCCAGTTGTTGATGTACGTGTTGCTGTCGTAGATCATCGAGTCCTCATCGGGGTGCCCGAAGTAGAAGCCTGTCGTGAACTTCCGGTAGGTGCACTTTCGGATCTCTTCTTTGTACCAGGGAAGGTTCTTCTCGTAGGTCTCTTTCGATGTAAAGTAGTCATCGATCGCTCTCCGGTAAGTCCTTGCACAGGAGGAGACATAGAGCGCGTTCTTCATGCGCCCCTCGATCTTGAACGAATCGATTCCCGCATCGACAAGTTCCGGGATGTGATCGATCATGCAAAGGTCCCTCGAGTTGAAGATGAAGGTTCCCCGCTCGTTCTCCTCGATCGGCAGGTACTCGCCGGGTCTTGTCTCCTCCATGACCGCGTACTTCCAGCGGCAGGGGTGCGTGCAGGCACCGCGGTTTGCGTCCCGCCCCGTAAAGTAGTTGGAAAGAAGGCAGCGTCCCGAGTAGGAGATGCACATGGCGCCGTGGACAAACGCCTCGATCTCAAGATCCGCCGGGGTCTTTTGCCGGATGTCTTTGATCTCCGCAAGAGAGAGCTCCCTCGCGCAGACAACGCGCTTTGCGCCCAAATCATGCCAGAAATTGAACGTTGCCCAGTTCGTGCTCGATGCCTGGGTCGAGACGTGGATATCGAGGTCCGGGCAGTTCTTCCTGGCAAGGGTAAACATCCCGGGATCCGCGATGAGCACCGCGTCGGGCCGCAGGGCCTCGAGCTCCTGGAAGTAATGCTCCGCCCCTGCAAGGTCCGCGTCATGGGCTAGGATATTGGCGGTCACGTGGACGCGGCAACCGTGTTCATGGGCATAGGCGATGCCCTCTGCCATCTCCTCCGGGGTAAAGTTCCGCGCACGGGACCTCAGTCCATAGGCCTCTCCTCCGATGTAGACGGCGTCCGCACCGAAGTTTACGGCGCACTTCAGGACCTCGAGGTCCTTTGCGGGGCACAAGAGCTCTGGCTTTTTGCGGCCCGTTGCCGTTTCCTTAGATTCCATTGGTTTTCCTCTTCCTGAATGTCACGGCGGTGCCGTCCCCCTCCTGCAGAAGAAGGGTCTCACAGTCACCGTCGTGGGTAATGGTGTACAGATAGTCGCGCATGCGCTGGTGAATCGTCCGCTCCCGGTGCGGCACCGCAAAGCGGGAGGGCAGAACGACGCCTCCGGAGAGGACATCGTCGCTGACAAGGATCCCGCCCTCTTTGAGGAGTCGCTTTACCTCCGGCCAGCATGCCGGGTACTGCCCCTTGGCCGCATCGAGGAAGATAAAGTCAAAGGATTCGTCTTCCTTCATTTCCTTCAGCGCTTCCAGCGCATCCCCTTCGATCTGGTGGATCCGGCCGGTATCAAGACCTGCCTTCTTTCCGAGGGCAAAATTTTCTTTTGCCTTCCGGATTCTCTCCTCGTCCTTCTCGATCGTCGTGATCTGTGCTTCCGGATCAAAGGTCAGAAAGTACAGGGCGGAAAATCCCGTTGCCGTCCCGATCTCGAGGATCTTTTTTGGCTTTGTCATTGCAAGGAAGAAGCGAAGAATCCTCTGGGTGGATCCCCGGATGATGGGGACGTTGTCTTTTAAGGCCTCTTCCTGCCTTTCACGCAAAAAGGGCGTCATCCCATCGTCCATGGAATCCATGAACGTCAGGATGCGCTCCTTTGTTGTTTCATCGATATCGCTGTATAGTTCCCGATCCTGCTGTTCCATCGCTTATTTCTGAAACTGTCCAAGATCCTGGTCGGTGAACATCGCCGTGATCGCCGCCCACACATCGGTGGCCGCGCACACGGGTGCCTCCTCCCTGGTTCCGGACTCCCCCGTACTGTCTGTCGAAGACGACTCCGAGGGCTTGTACGCCATGGCCTCGCAGATCGAGGTCGGCGTCATCTCGCTTGTCAGCTCATATGTTCCCGGCGCGATCTTGTTGTGGTAGGAGGATAACAGCTCCTGCATCGGGAAGATAGCCGCATCCAGGATCAGCCCGTTCTCCTCGAGCATGGTGCCGATCTGGTTGACGGTCTGTCCCTCCATCACGGTCACCGTGACGGTCTGTCCCTCTCCGGCATCGTCCACGGCGCGGTTTGCAAGCACCGCGTAGCCGACATCATACCCCTTCTTGCAGAGCATGACGATCAGGGCGACAAGAATAATCGCCGCGGCGTACTGGACAACGACGCCGAAGTAGTCGACGCCCCGCTGCCTATCCGCCGTCTCGTAGGTCACCCTGTGTCCACGGTATTCGTGTCCGGTTCTTGGGTAGTCCATGGTTTTTTACACCTCCAGGATCATCGGCAGGATCATCGGCCGCCGCTCCGTCTTCTTCCAGAAGAAGTCCGAGAGTGCATCCTTGACGAGGGTCCTGATCCGGTTCCGGTCGGTGATGCTCCTCTTTTCCGCATCGTCCAGGGTCTTCTGCACCACGAGGGTTGCGCCGTTCATCAGCGCCTCCGCCTCCTTGATGTAGACAAAGCCGCGGGATGCGATCTCCGGGGTTCCGACCACCTGATCCTCACTGTCCATTGCAAAGGAGACAATGACGATGCCATCCTCTGCAAGGTGCTGCCGGTCGCGAAGGACCGCATTTCCGATATCGCCGACCCCGAGGCCGTCGACCATGATTGCACCGGTCGGGACATTGCCCGTGACCTTCGCGGATTTCTGGTCCATCTCGAGGACATTGCCGGAGCGGAGAATGATGATGTTCTCCTTCGGGATCCCCAAAGACTCCGCGATCTTTGCCTGCGCGATGAGGTGACGGTATTCGCCGTGCACCGGGACCGCGTACTTTGGCTTTACCAGCGAGTAAATGAGCTTCAGGTCCTCCTGGCAGGGGTGGCCGGAGACGTGGACATCCTGGAAGATGACGTTGGCACCCTTGACGAGGAGCTTGTTGATGACGTTCGTGACCGACTTCTCATTGCCCGGAATCGGGTGGGACGAGAAGATGATCGTATCCCCGGGCTTGATCTTGATCTTCCGGTGGGTATCCTCGGCCATGCGGGTCAGGGATGCCATGGACTCGCCCTGGGAGCCCGTCGTGATGATCGTCTGTTTGTTGTCCGGATAGTTTCGAAGGTCGTCGGTCTCGATCAGCGTGTTCTTCGGGATTCTGATGCAGCCTAGCTGCTGGGCGATCGCGATGACCTGCACCATCGAGCGTCCCTCGACGACGACCTTGCGGCCGTACTTCGAGGCGCTGTTGATGATCTGCTGCACGCGGTCGACGTTGCTCGCAAAGGTCGCGATGATGATGCGGGAATCCTTGTGCTCCGCAAAGATCCTGTCGATCGTCACGCCGACGGTCTTCTCGGAGGGCGTAAAGCCCGGGCGCTCGGCGTTCGTCGAGTCGGCAAGGAGGGCCAGTACGCCGTTCCTGCCAAGCTCCGCAAAGCGCTGCAGGTCGATGGCATCGCCGTAGACCGGCGTGTAGTCGACCTTGAAGTCTCCGGTGTGGATCACCGTGCCGACCGGCGAATAGATGGCCAGCGCCGCCGCATCGACGATGCTGTGGTTGGTCTTGATGAACTCCACGCGGAATTTCCCGAGGTTTACCGTCTGCCCGAAGTGCACCATCGTCCGGTGCGTCATCTCCAGCATGCCGTGCTCCTCGAGCTTGTTCTCGATGAGTCCCATCGTCAGCCTCGTCGCATAGACGGGCACATTGACCTTCTGCAGCACGTAGGGAAGGGCGCCGATGTGATCCTCATGTCCGTGGGTGATCACGAAGCCCTTCACCTTGTCAATATTTTCCTCCAGGTAGGTCGTATCCGGGATGACCATGTCGATCCCGTACATGTCATCCTCCGGGAAGGCCAGGCCGCAGTCGACCACCACGATGCTGTCTTCGTATTCGAAGGCCGTGATGTTCATGCCGATCTGCTCGAGTCCTCCAAGAGGGATGATCTTGAGCCTGGAGGGTTCCGTTTTCTGTCTGCTCAGTGGAAGCCTCCTTTGGCGCAGGGAAACAGACGTCCCGCAGCCTTTGCCCTGAATCGGCCTGCCGCGCGGCGCTTCTCTGCTAAGTATGATATGTTACGTTTATTTTGTTGTTCTATACCTGATTTCCACGGGCGAAATGCCCCGGGAAATGAAGATTCGATGATGGTGAACAGCGAAAAAAGCAGAAGACAGGGGCAGACTTAAGTCTCTTCGTTGTCTTTTTTCTGTTCTTCCTTCAGCTTTTCGATGCTGTCCCTGTGATTTTCCATGTACTCGGACAGGATGAGACTTGCGGCGACCTGGTCGATGACCCTCTTCCGGTTCTCGCGCTTTACCCCCATCTCATCCAGCATCCGGTCGGATTCGACCGTGGTGAGCCTCTCATCGGACATGACGACCGGCACCGAGCACCTGCGCTCCACCCGGTCCCTGAAGGCAAGGGCAGCCTGTGCCCGCTCTCCCGCGGTATCGTCCATGTTCAGGGGAAGCCCAAGGACAATGAGCGCGACATCGTACTTTGCAACAAGCTCCTCGATGCGCGCAAGGGTGCGCCGCATCTTGTCGGGACGTTCCCTCACGATCGTCTCCTTTGGCTGAGACGACATCAGGAGCTCGTCCGACAGGGCAACGCCCACGGTCTTCGTGCCGTAGTCCAGTCCCATCAGTCTCATTATTCGTGCCTGTTCCAGCCGTTGTTCTCGATGTAGGACTCGAGGATCTCCTCGACGAGCTCATCGCGCTCAACCTTCATGATCAGGCTTCTTGCGCCCATGTAGTTGGTGATGTAGGTCGGATCGCCGGACATGATGTAGCCAACGATCTGATTTACCGGGTCGTATCCCTTCTTGGACAGGGCCTCATACACGACCTCGAGCACCTTGCGGACGCCGCTCTCCTCGTCCGGGGTGACTTTGAAATACTGGGTGTTTCCAAGATCTTCGTCAGAATATCTGTTCAAAATATATCTCCCAAAAACGCTGCCGTTCCGATCGGGAACCGCTCTTTTTCTGCGCTTTTTTTATTCTTCCTGCTATCTTATCGTATTTTGTCTATCTCTTCAAGGAACACCGAAAGACCGTCTCCGGAAAGTCCCGTAAACACTCCGGAAACAAGCTCTCCGGGTTCATGCCCCTCTGCCGGAACAAGCCCCTCGACATAGCGCTTCGTATGGCCCGCAAGGAAGGTCACGCCGTCCACTTCCTTTTCCTCCTCGAGAAGCAGCTCCTCTGTTTTCCTAAGGAACGACTCCCGGTACGCCCTTGCCTGCCGGTGGGTGAGAGCGAGCAGCACATCGCTGCGTTCTGCCTTCTGCGCCTCCGTCATCTGGTCCGGCATGCGGTCCGCGACGGTGCCGTGTCTCCTCGAATACTTGAACACATGGACCTCGTAGAAGTTTACCTTTTCTACGAAAGCTCGGCTCTCCTCGAATTCCTCGTCCGTCTCCCCGGGGAAACCGACGATGACATCGGTGGTAATCGCAGGATTCTCAAAGTGCTCCCGAAGACGGCAGACGCCCTCGTAGTACTCCTCTGCCGTGTAGTGCCGGTTCATGCGTTTTAGCGTCTCATCGCAGCCCGACTGGAGGGATAAGTGGAAGTGGGGGCAGAGCTTTTCCACCCCGGCAATCCCCCGCACGAAGTCCGGCGTCATGATCCTGGGTTCGAGGGATCCCAGCCGTATCCGCTCAATCCCGGAAATCAGCGCAATCCTTCGGATCAGCTCCAGGAGTGCCTGCTCCGGATCCTGTCCAAGGTCCCGTCCGTAGGATGAGATGTGGATCCCGGTAAGGACGACCTCCCGGACACCGCTCTGTGCCAGGCCCTGCACCTCGGTCAGGATCTCGTCCATGTCTCTCGAGCGGATCCTGCCCCGGGCGTACGGGATGATGCAGTAGGAGCAGAACTGATTGCACCCGTCCTGGATCTTTAAAAACGCCCTGGTGTGTCCCGGAGTGGTGAGGTGCATGGACTCGAACGCCGGGTGATCGGTAAGATCCGTTAAAGTCTCTCCCGACAGAGTCTTCCCCGACCCCTTCTGCGTAAGGTAGTCCGCAAGAAGCTCTGCGATCTCTCCCTTCCTGTTGTTTCCGATCGCAAGGTCGATCGCCGAATCCTTCTCGATCCTGCCCTCGTCCGTCTCGACATAGCAGCCGACTGCAACGACAACGGCATCGGGATTTTCCTTCTTTGCCCTGTGCAGCATCTGCCGGCTCTTCCTGTCCGCGATGTTCGTCACGGTGCAGGTGTTGATGACGTAGACGTCGGCTTTCTGATCGAACGGCACCATCACGCAGCCCGCCTGTGTGAGCTTTTGTGTCATCACGTCCAGCTCGTAGCTGTTGACCTTGCAGCCCAGGTTGTGGACGGCGACCCTGAGGTTTTTCAGTTCCATGGTGAATTTACTCCGATTGACTTTTAAGTGGGAACTCTTTAGTATTGTGCTGTATGCAGGCGGCCTTTTGATGGACCGCCCCGGCCCAACAACAGGAGGTAGCTGCTAATGAAAACCGTGAAGATTTCTCTGAACTCCATTGATAAGGTGAAGTCCTTCGTCAACGATATTTCCAAGTTTGACTATGATTTTGATCTCGTCTCCGGACGCTATGTCATCGACGCAAAGTCCATCATGGGGATCTTCTCCCTCGACCTTTCCAAGCCGATCGACCTGAACATCCACGCAGAGGACAACATCGATGAGATCATGGCTGTCCTGAAGCCGTACATGATCGAGACCAAGTAATCGGATCAGAGAAACCAGTCTGAGAAACAAAAGCCGGGCGCTGGCCCGGCTTTTTGCTGTAACGCCGTACTTGCACAGGGTACATGATAATAACCGTTCAAAGCCTATATTTCAGGCAATTTCTTTGCATAGAGCCTCCGATACCGGACCAATATGGA
>OMXP01000114.1 GCA_900315055.1 uncultured Lachnospiraceae bacterium | reverse complement strand
CGCATCTCGATATTTTATCAGTATGCTGCTCTGACCATCTTTCTATATGACATACAGTATGGTCGTGCAAGGAAAGCAAAATCCGTGGTATTCTTCCATACATCTGTAAGTGAAAACAGCCTTGCCAATGTGCAAAAATACATTCAGAACCAATGAGAAAGGGCGGCATTCATCCACGCCCATTTCTACAAAATGGACGTGGTCCTCTGCCACAACTGATAGAATACTCCCTTGCGAAAAGATCAAAGACGGGCGGGGCAAAGGGAGAACAAACCGCCCGGTTTCCATGAAAGGAAGGCTTTCGCCTTCCTCTCTTTTTTCCGAGGAGGATTGGAGAATGAGTCAACAGGTAAAGGGATCGCTTTTTGCCACCCTCGGCGGCATCTGCTGGGGACTGTCCGGATCGGTCGGACAGTACCTCTTCAATGTCCAGGGGATGGATGCCAGGTACCTGACGCCGATCCGCCTCGGAGGCGCGGGAATTCTGCTTCTTCTGTACTGCCTTGTGCGCTATGGCGCAGCCTTTGTCGTCTCCCCGTGGAGGGCTCGCAGAAACCGCCGGGATCTTCTCGTCTACGGACTCCTCGGCGTCACCGCCTGCCAGTATCTCTACTTTCAGACGATCCAGCTCTCGAGTGCCGCCGTGGCAACGATCCTCCAGGACATTTCCCCGGCGATCATCCTCCTCGTCTCCTGCCACCTCGCAAAGCGCTCCCCGAAGAGAGCGGAGATCCTCGCAATCGTCCTCGGTCTTACCGGCGTGTTTCTCATCACCACCGGCGGGAACCTGAAGAGCTTCTCCGTCTCCACCCCGGCTCTCGTCCTCGGACTTTTGAGTGCGTTCACAGTGGCCGTCTACAACATTGTCCCGGAGGACCTCTTGAAAACCTACCCCATCGTCCTGCTGCAGGGCTGGGCCTTTCTCATGGGCAGCATCCTCCTCTGTGTGATCTTCCGCCCCTGGTCGTTCCACTACACCCCGAACCTTATCGGGTATTTCGGGATCGCGTTTGTCATCGTGGTCGGCAACATCCTCGCCTTTCCTCTGTACATGGAGGGCGTCCACCTCATCGGACCGGAGAAGGGCATCCTCTACGGCTTCTCCGAGCCCCTGACCGCCGCCGTGATCGGCGTCGTTGTCCTGCACAACACGTTTACGCTCTTTGACGGAATCGGCTTTTTCCTCGTCTTCCTGATGCTCGCTCTCATCAGCCGGCCGAAGAAGGCCGCGGTCAAATCCGCACAGTCAGCCTGAACAAAGACAAAATACCCCGGACTTTTCCAGCTTAAGGAAAAGTCCGGGGTTTTGTTACGGAGAAATTCCGGTGCCTTCAGGCTTCGAGTGCTCTCTTCCGGTCATCCGGGTCGGTATATCCCGGAACGTTCGGGTCACGGGATATTCTGCGGGCTTCCCCTGCAGCATCAGGAATTTCCCTGGAATACTGCGGAAGTCCCGCATCGGACAGATCGGGTCCGGGTCCGCCTGACAGTTCTTCGGCCTGTCTTTTTGCCTTTTCTTCCATCCGGACCTGTGCCGGCACATCAGCCATGCCCGCAGCGCTTCTGTCCAATTGCTTTCCTTTCAGTTCTCGTCCTGCGCGATCTTCGAGAGCTCGGACAGGAAGGCATCGACATCGATGTCGCTTGCGGCCTTCATGACCTCCTCGAGCTTTCCGAGCATCTGCTCATCGCCCTGCTTTTTCAGCTCGTCAATCGCCTCGGCCTGCTTCCTTAAGGCCTCTGCGGTCAGTTTCTTCTCTTCTGCCATGTCTGTCTCCTTGTCTTTCTCTTTGTGTTACTGCTGCATTGCCATCTTGACGGTCAGGATTCTTCGAACCGACGCGTCAAGGCGCTCCATCGGGATCTGCCCGGACTCTGCCATGGAGAGCATCGTCTGATAGGCGCTGTGAAAATCCTCCGGCATGAGCAGAAGGTCTGCGCCTGCAAGAAAGGCCTTCACCGCCGCCTCACCGCTCGTGCACTGCCCTGTGATGGCACCCATGTTCAGGGCATCGGTGATGATGATCCCGTCATACCCCATCGTGTTTCTCAGGATCCCGGTGGTCACCTGATACGAGAGCGATGTCGGCGTGTTGTCCCCGGTGACGTTCGGGAGGCAGATATGCCCCACCATCATGAACTTTGCCCCGTGCTGCACCGCAGCTGCAAAGGGCACGAGCTCATCGCCGGTCAGTTCCTCCAGGGTCTTGTCCGTGTACGCGTATCCCTCGTGAGTATCTCCCGCCGTCGCGCCGTGTCCCGGGAAATGCTTGTAGGTTGCACAGACGCCCTGGGATTCCAGTCCGTCCGCAAGTGCAAGGGACATCGCCGAAACCAGCGAGGGGTCCGTGCCGAACGATCTCGTCTTTACCACGGTGTTTTCCGGGTTCGTGTACACGTCCGCGACCGGGGCAAGGTCCACGTTGAAGCCGAGGAACTTCAGGTACTGTCCCATGACCTGTCCCGTCTGCTGTGCATACGCGGTATTTCCCGTCGCACCGACCTCTGCCATCGACGGCAGAGCGCTGATCCCGTCCACATGGCCCGCGACGCGCTCCACCTCGCCGCCTTCCTCGTCGAGCATCGTAAACAGAGGAAGGCCGGTGATGTTCTCGCTGTAGGCGTTTGCGGCGGATGTCATCGCGTACGTTCCCGGGATGTCCGTGACATTCCCGGAATCATAGATGATCCCGCCGACCGGGCACTCTGCCATCGCCGTCAGCGTCGGTGCCCCGGCTGTCGTCACCTCGACGCCGTCGGTCAGCTGCTCCGGCGTCACCACAAAGAGCTGTGCCACCTTTTCCTGTGTTGTCATGGAAGAGAGCTTCTCCTCCACGGGATCCGATCCCGCAGCCTGTACGGAAACGCCGCAGGTCAGCAGTGCTCCCGCAAGAAGCGGAACCAGGAGTTTCATTCCCTTCATATATCCCTCCTACTGTGCATGCGAGGGCTCCGGCCACTCGTCCTTATGCGCCTGATAGTACTCGTTGAGATACGGCCCGATCTTGTTCAGCTCCTCCTCGGAGTAGCCGAACACCTTCGTCACCTTTTTGTCGTCCGGCGTATTCGCGTACGACTCCGGCTCCGGCCAGATGGTGACGACCAGCGTCGCGCCCTCGGCGCGCTTCTCCTCGGGCTCAAGGTTCACCGCAACCAGAGGGTCTCTCGCAATCCGGAACCGCATCCCGCGGTAGCTGCCGAAGTATTCCTGCCCGTAGCCGTAGTAGGTCAGAGGATACAGATCGTGCTGCAGGATGCCATCACTCCCGTCATTGAACCAGATGAGTGCCATTGCCTTACCTCAGAGCCAGTCCGTCGTGGAAGGCCTCTCCGACCTTCTCCCCGACAACGCGGTAGCAGTTCGTGAACGGATCGAACACGATGGGACGAAACTTTGCAAGATCCACCTTGCCGTCAGAGGACAGCACCGACTCATCAACGGCCGCGTTCACGATCCGTCCGATCACCGTGCCCTCTTCCGTAAAGCGGACGAGCTCGCACTCGAGGACAAACGGCAGCTCGTTGATCACCGGCGCGTTGACAAAGCGGCTCTTCGTCACGGTAAAGCCGGCCTTTGTCAGCTTATCACTCTCCTTGTTGCCCGACACACAGCCGAGGTAATCGCACTCCTTCACGTGCGCCGCATCGGCCGCGGAGACGGTAAAGGCCTTCGTCTCTTTGATGTTTGCGGTTGTCTTATGCGTTGCGGAAAGGCAAAGCTCGACGAGATCGTCATCAAACATGCCGCACCAGGCGGCGTTCATCGCATCCGCATGTCCGTCCCTGTCAAAGGTTGCAATGATGGAAACCGTCTGCGGGCAGAGCCACGGCTTTACGCCAAAATCCTTTTTCATGGAATCTTCCTCCTTGATCATCTCCGGCTTTCCCGGAGGACTCGTTCAGATGCTCCGAACCGCCCCGGGAAGTTTCATTGTAGCCTTTTTGCGCCGGGACCGCTACAATGAATGCCATGCATACGAACTACCATACCCACACCTACCGCTGCCACCATGCCTTCGGCACGGAGCGCGAATACATTGAGAAAGCCATTGAGGCGGGCTTTACCGTTCTTGGCTTCTCCGACCATACGCCGCAGTTCTACCGGACGGACTACTACAATAAAAACAAGATGCGCCCGGAGGAGCTTCAAGGATACGTGGAGACGATCCTCTCCCTGAAAGAGGAGTACCGGGGACGGATCGAGATCCCCCTTGGGCTTGAGGTCGAGTATTACCCTGCAATCTTTGACCGGCTCCTTACGTTCCTCAAAGACTATCCCATCGAGTACTTCATCCTTGGACAGCACTACATCGGAAGTGATGAAAAGATCTACTCCGGGGCGCCGACAGGCGACAAAAAGATTCTCTTCGACTATGTCGCCCAGGTAAAGGAGGCGCTCTCCACAGGCCGCTTCTCCTGCCTTGCTCACCCGGATCTCATCAACTACACCGGAGATGCCGCGTCCTATTACAGCGCGATGAAGGATCTGTGCCGCACCTGCAGAGACCTCGGGATTCCGGTGGAACTGAACCTCCACGGTCTCGAGGAACATCGCAACTACCCGAACACTCTGTTCTTCCGCATTGCAGCAGAAGAAGGTCTTTCCGTGATCCTCGGCTCCGACGCCCATCTGCCGGAAGAGGTGTACAAGGAACAGGTGGCACGGGAGGCCATGCAGATGGCAAAGCTCTGCGGCTGTCATGTCATTGACACGCTCACGCTCCGGCCCCCGCTGTGATATAATCCGTACATTCATTCCGGTAAGAACTCACCCCAAAGGAGGACTGCCATGGCTAAGCCACTTACCATTGAGGCTTTTGAGGAAGCCTGCGATATCGTCAAGAAAGTCACCCTTCCCACCGACCTCATCTTCTCGGACTACTACAGTGCGGAGACCGGCGCGAAGGTCTACTTAAAGCCCGAAAACATGCAGCGCACCGGCGCCTACAAGGTGCGCGGCGCCTACTACAAGATCTCGACGCTCTCCGATGAGGAGCGGCAGAAGGGTCTCATCACCGCATCTGCCGGCAACCACGCGCAGGGCGTTGCCTATGCGGCAAAGGCCTACGGCGTAAAGGCCGTCATCGTCATGCCGACCACGACACCTCTCATCAAGGTGAACCGCACGAAGGCCCTCGGCGCCGAAGTGGTGCTCTACGGTGATGTCTATGACGAGGCCTGCGACAAGGCGCTCGAGCTTGCCAGGGAGCACGGCTATACCTTCATCCACCCCTTCGATGATCCCGGCGTTGCGACCGGCCAGGGCACGATCGCCATGGAGATCTACAAGGAGCTGCCCCTCGTCGACATGATCCTCGTCCCCGTGGGCGGCGGCGGTCTTGCGACCGGCGTGTCCACCCTCGCAAAGATGCTCAATCCCAAGATCCAGGTGATCGGCGTCGAGCCAGAGGGCGCAGCCTGCCTGACACAGAGCCTTAAAAACGGCAAGGTCACGACCCTTCCCACCGTCAACACGATCGCAGACGGCACGGCGGTCAAGACCCCCGGCTCCCATATCTTCCCGTACCTGCAGAAGAACCTCGACAGGGTCATCACCGTTCCCGATGAGGAGCTCGTCATGGCCTTCCTCGACATGGTCGAGAACCACAAGATGGTCGTCGAGAACTCCGGACTCCTGTCCGTCGCAGCCCTGAAGCACCTCGATGTCAGGGACAAGAAGGTCGCCTGCGTCCTCTCCGGCGGCAACATGGATGTCATCACCATGAGCTCCGTCGTGCAGCAGGGCCTGATCCTTCGGGACCGGATCTTTACGCTCTCGGTCCAGCTTCCGGACAAGCCGGGCGAGCTCTCCCGCGTTGCCGGCGTCATCGCAAAGGCAGGCGGCAACGTCATCAAGCTTGAGCACAACCAGTTCGTCTCCATCAACCGCACGGCGGCGGTGGAGCTTCGCATCACCCTCGAGGCCTACGGCACGGATCACAAGAACCAGATCCTCGATGCCCTGACAAAGGCCGGGTATCAGCCGAAACTTCGCCACACCATCATCTGATCCGCACAGCCGGCCGGTGCCTTCGGGCGCCGGCTTTTTTCGTATCCGGACCAAAGAGCGAAGAAGCGCGTACAACAGAGAAAAAACAAAACGGTGAATAAGGAAGGAAGAGAATGAACATTCAGATCTTCGGAACCAAAAAAAGCGCCGACACCAGAAAGGCGGAGCGCTACTTTAAGGAACGTGGCATCAAAGTGCAGTTCGTGGACCTGAAGGAAAAGGGAATCAGCAAAGGAGAACTCGCATCCGTCCTTCGCGCCGCAGGTCCCCTCGAGAACCTCCTCGATCCGAAGACAAAGGATCAGGAGGGGCTTTGGCTGATCCGATACATGGCAGAAGAAGACCGGGAGGCCGCCCTTCTCGAGCACCCGCAGGTCTTAATGCAGCCGATCGTCCGGAACGGACAGAAGGCAACGGCCGGGTATCAGCCGGATATCTGGAAAACCTGGGACTAGTACTGCATTGCAAAAATAACCGTGTATAAAAACGAAAAAGCTAATCGCCGATAGGCGTTGTCCTATAGGTCCAGTTGAATGGGTGCGCAAACAT
>OMXP01000090.1 GCA_900315055.1 uncultured Lachnospiraceae bacterium | reverse complement strand
CACCTCACGGTGGACACCCTTGCTTTCGACTGTATCCTTCCCACTACCGGGCGGATTCCGGACTTTCACCGGTTAGAAACGTGCGCCGCCGGGCGCACTAAAAAAAACAGAGACGCTCCGTCTGGAACGTCTCTGCTCTCATGCACTTATCTTACATCCGGCCCGATCTGTTTGCAATCTGATCTAAAACTCAGATCAGTTTTCTCCTGGTCAGCTCGCTCACGATCTTCACCACGAGGTTCTCGAGGGTCGATCCGCCCTCCGCGATCGTGATGTCCGCGTACTTCTCATAGAGCGGCACGCGCTCGTTGTAGAGGTCGAGAAGACTCTTCCCTTCTTCGAGCACCACGCCCCTCTCCCTGGCATCGTGCAGCCTGTCCTCGAGCATGTCGTAGTCAATCGACAGGTAGATGATGGTGCCGATCTGTTTGAAGTGCTTCAGGGCATCCGTTGCATAGCAGATGGAGCCTCCGGGGGCGATGACGGTCCTCTTACAGGTAATCCCCGCGTTCACCTCGTTCTCGAGCTTTAAGAACGACTCGTTCCCGTACTTTTCCATGTAGTCGCACAGGGTCATGCCCGTCCGGTTCTGGATCAGGATGTCTCCGTCGATGAAGCTGTAGCGAAGCGCCTTTGCAAGGACGATGCCGATCGTGCTCTTTCCCGACGCCGGCATGCCGATGAGAATGATGTTGTTGTCTCGATTTGCCATAGTTTACCTGATTCCGTGGTAGAGTCTTCCGTCCGAAACGTCTTGGTCCATCTGCTCCCGGAGCGCCTCGAGATTTTCGAACTTCTTCTCCGGGCGGCGGAACGTTAAGAGGTCCACGATGCAGTCCGCGCCGTAGACGTTCTCGTGGAAGTCATAGACATAGGTCTCCACCGTGACGCGCTTTACCTTTTCCTCAATCGTCGGCTTCCGGCCGATGTTTGTCATCCCGAAGTACGTCTTCCCGTTGATGTGGACATGGGAGTAGTACACGCCATACGGCGGAAGGAGCTTGTCCTTCTCCGGCAGAAGGTTCAGCGTGGGGATGCCGATCGTTCGTCCGATCGCATTGCCGTGCATGACCTTTCCGATCACCTGATAGGGGGAGCCAAGGCAGGAGGCTGCCTCCTCCATCTGCCCCTCCGTGACATATTTCCGGATTCTCGACGAGCTGATGATCTCTCCGCCCTCGCGAACCTTCCGGATCTTCACGGTCCTGTACCCGCACTCGCCCGCCATCGCATCAAGGAGCGCAAAGTCGCCTTTTCCTCCCTGGCCGAACGAGAGGTCTTCTCCTGCAACGACAAGGCTTGCATGGAGTCTTTCGCAGAGGATCCGTCTTACGAAGTCCTCCGGGGGCATGTCGGCGGTTGTCTGATCGAACGGGTACTCGATGAGGACATCGACGCCGAGTCCCTCAAAGATCCGGCGCTTCTCCTCGCGTGTTGTCAGCTGCATTTCCGGCTGCCCGGAAAAGAAGGACTCCGGGGACGGCGAAAACGTGAACACCACACTGGTCAGGTGTTCGTCCTCATGCCGCACCAGCTCCCGGAGCAGCACCCGGTGTCCCAGATGCACTCCGTCAAACTTGCCGATCGCAACGGCCGATTTTCCCTTCGTGCTGCAGAGCGCAGCATCGGTTATGATCTGCATTTTGGACCGTCCTCCCGGGTCTGAAACATCTTCTGGCAGGAATAAGACTCCCCGCGCTGTTCATAGATTCCGAAAAACACCCCGTCCGGGGAAAAGACAAGAAGGGGAGAACCTGAAGGTTCCCGTTCAAAGCACTCCAAAGAGAGCGCATTCCCGTTCTGAAGACGGGAAAAGGCAGGCTCTGTCACCTTCACCCTCTCGTAGGGAAACACGTCCTCCACGGGACGGATCAGAGCATCGATGGTCCCGCTCTTTGCTTTTTTCTCGACCTCGGAGAGCGTCAGCGCTTCCTCAAGACCAAAGGCACCGACCCTCGTCCTTAAGAGGTGCGCCATGGCACCTCCCACGCCGAGGGCCTTCCCGATGTCCTCGCAGAGGGTCCGGATGTAGGTTCCCTTCGAGCAGACGATCGTAAGGTCCACGTACGGAAGACGCACGGCATCGACCGTAGCCCTTTCGATGTGCACCGGTCTTGCCTTTCGCTCCACGGTCTGGCCCTTCCGTGCCATCTCGTAGAGCCGGACGCCGTTTACCTTGAGGGCCGAGTACATCGGCGGGACCTGGAGAATGTCGCCCTCAAAGGAGCGCACTGCCTCCCGGATTCTCTCCTGCGTAAGACCGGAGACGTCCCTTTTCTCAATCACATCTCCCGTGAGGTCCTGCGTGGTCGTCGTGACCCCGAGCTCCAGGACGGCCCTGTACTCCTTGTCGTGGTCTGTCAGGTACTCGACCGCCTTCGTCGCACTGCCGATGCAGACGGGAAGGACGCCGACCGCCGCGGGATCAAGGGTCCCGGTGTGACCGATCTTTCTCGTGTGGAGAATCCCCCTAAGCTTTGCCACCACGTCGCCCGAGGTGTAGCCCGCCTCCTTATTGATGATGAGGATTCCGTCACGCATGCGCGCCCTCAAGCTGTTCTTCGACAAGACCCGCGATACGGCTTACGATGTCCCGGTACCTGCCATCCGTCGTGCAGCCGGAGGCTCTTACATGTCCGCCGCCGCCAAAGCTCTCCGCGATGGAGGCGACATTGACCTTCCCGTTGGAGCGAAGCGAGACCTTCCAGGTCCCGGGACGCATCTCGAGGAGAAACAGCGCTGCCTCAACGCCCTCGGTGTCCGCAAGCTCGCTCACGATCCCCTCGCAGTCCTTGGAGGATGCCTTGTAGAACTGCAGCTCCTTTAACGTGACCACCGAGAAGATGAGCTTCCCCTGGAGCATCAGCACGGACTCGAGGAGCGCGCGCCCTAAAATCTGCTGCTGGACATAGTTGTTCTGGAACCAGACCTCCTGCACGATCTTCGGGAAGTCAAACCCGAAGTCGATAAGTCTCCCCGCGATCTCCATCGAGTGGCGGGAGGTGTTCGAGAAGTGAAACAGCCCCGTGTCCGTCACCATGCCGATGTAGAGGTCCTGGGCGATGGCGGCATCGACCTTTTCCGGATCCATGGTGTCATAGGCGACCTCGGACGCGGAGCTTGCCGTCGGGACGACGTCGTTTACCATGGCGCTTCCGTGGTTCGAGATATGGTGGTCGATGTTGATGGTTTTCTTTGCCGCATTGAAGATCGGCTCCGCCTCCCCGAGGCGCTCCTTCTCGCAGTCAAGGCAGACAAAGAGATCATACTGCGAGACGGTGGGTTTGAAGTCGGAGTGGATCAGCTCGACGCCAAGCATGTTGCGGCTAAGGGTCTCGGAGAAATCCCCGAGGAAGACATCAATCACCGCGTCCGGCAGCAGTTTTTTCAGGTACAGCGCCATCCCGAGGCACGAACCCACGCAGTCCCCGTCCGGCCGCACGTGTCCCGAGATTGCAATCGAAGAAGCTCCCTTTGCCTCCTCATCGATAAACATGCTTACTCCTCCTCATCGTCCAGCGGCTTTACATAGGCGCTGGTATCGTTGATGTCGATGCCCTTCTCCTCGCGCACCTCCTCGGCCTTCTCATCCTCTGCCCGCACCTCGTCGATGCGGTGGGACATGGAGACGCCGTAGGCGATGGAATCATCGAGGATAAAGTGAAGCTCCGGCGTATTCCGAAGATTCACCCGGTGGGCCAGCTCCGTGCGGATAAAGCCCGTCGCCTTCTTGAGCCCCTCCATGGTGGTCTTCTGAACCTCTTCATCGCCAAGGACCGTGACATAGACCTTGCAGGTCTTGAGGTCCGGTGCAACCTCGACCGCCATGACGCTTGTCATCTTCGACACGCGGGGGTCCTTGCTCTCCCGGATGATCTGTGCGATGGAGCGCATCACCTCATCGTTGATTCGTCTGTTCTTTACACTGTTCTTTCGCATATGCTGCCCTTTAATGAAAAAAAGGGGCCGGGAACAATCCCGGTCCCGTGTGAATCAGGCCTTGGTTTCCTGCTGGGCCTTCTGTTTTTTCTCTGCTTCCTTCATGGCGATGACCTGCTCTCTCGGAACCTCGACCATCTTGTAGGCCTCGACGAGATCGCCGACCTGCATGGAATCGAAATCCTTGAAGACAAGGCCGCACTCATAGCCGGCCTTGACTTCCTTGACATCGTCCTTGAAACGCTTGAGCGATGCAAGAGAGCCCTCGTAGATCTGCTCCTCGCCGCGTTTGATCCGGATCTGAGAATCCTTCTCCACGACACCGTCGAGCACGTAGGAGCCCGCGATGTTGCCGATCTTGCCGGAGCGGAACAGCTGCCGCACCTCGGCATGTCCGGTCACCTTCTCCTCGTAGACAGGAGCAAGCATCCCCTTTAACGCGGCATCGACATCGTCGATTGCCTCGTAGATGACCTTGTAGAGGTGGATCGAGACATGCTCGTTCTCCGCATTGGTCTTTGCGACAGGATCCGTCACGACATTGAAGCCGATGATCGCCGCATTCGATGCCGCGGCAAGGTCCACATCCGATTCGGAGATGTTGCCGACGGCGGAGTGGATGATCCTGACCTTGACCTCGTTGTTGGAGAGCTTTAACAGACTCGAGCACAGTGCCTCGACAGAGCCCTGCACGTCGGCCTTGACGATGAGCTCGAGCTCCTTCATCTTGCCCTCGCGCATCTGGTCGAAGAGATCCTCGACGTTCATGCTCATGCGGTTCTCCTCGACAAGCTCTTCCTTGTGCTGCGCCTTGTAGGTCTCGGCGAACTGCTTTGCCTCATCGTTCGTCTCGTGGGCGACGATGGTCTCACCGGCAGCGGGCACGGCATTGAGGCCGAGCACCATGGCCGGGAACGAGGGGCCTGCGGATTTGATGTTCTGTCCCTTGTCGTTGATCAGGGCTCTCACCTTGCCGGAGGCTGCGCCTGCGGAGATGAAGTCGCCCACATGGAGCGTGCCCTTCTGGACGAGGACATTCGCGACAGGGCCCTTGCCCTTGTCGAGCTTTGCCTCAAGGACGATGCCTCTTGCCAGACGGTTCGGGTTCGCGGTGAGCTCCATGACATCGGCCTGCAGGAGAATCGTATCGAGCAGGTCATCGATGCCCTCACCGGTCTTTGCGGAGACGTTGACGAACTCGGTCTGTCCGCCCCAGTCGGAGGGGATCAGCTCGTACTTGGTCAGCTGCTGACGGACGCGGTCCGGATCGGCATTTGGCTTGTCGCACTTGTTCACCGCGACGATGATCTCGACGCCTGCTGCCCGTGCGTGGTTGATGGCCTCGATGGTCTGCGGCATGACGCCGTCATCTGCTGCAACGACCAGCACTGCGATATCCGTTGCCTGGGCGCCGCGAAGACGCATGGCCGTGAAGGCCTCGTGGCCGGGCGTATCGAGGAAGGTGATCGTGCGGTCCTTCACCTTTGCGGTGTAGGCACCGATCGCCTGCGTGATGCCGCCCGCCTCCTTCGAGGTGACGTTGGTCTTGCGGATATAGTCGAGAAGGCTCGTCTTGCCGTGATCGACGTGGCCCATGACCACGACAACCGGCGGACGGGGAACAAGGTTCTTCGGATCCTCTTCGTCCTCCTTCAGGAGTTCCTGGATCTCATCGACCTTCTCCTCCTTCTCGCACAGGATCTCATAATCCGCCGCGATGTCCTCGGCCTCCTCATAGGTGATCTCGGAGTTGACCGTCATCACCTTGCCGGCAAGGAAGAGCTTCTTGATGATCTCGGAGGGCTGCATGTGCATCGCGTCCGCAAGGTCGCGGATGGTGAGCTTCTCCGGGATCGTGATCACCTTGATCTTCTCTTCGGGCTCTTCCTGCTTCACCGGAATCTGCGGCTTCTGGAAGCGTCCGGACCTGTTGTGCCTCTCGCGCATCTCATCGCTTGCAAAAGCGACGTCCTTCTTGTTTCTCTTGTCGCGGGCCTGATTGTTGCGGCGGCGGTTGTTATTCTCCTCCGCGCCGCCCTGCGGTGCCTGCGAGCGGCCGGCGCCGCCGCGTCTTGCACCCGGGGCTCCCTGTCCGGGACGTGCGGGTCCTCTTCCCTGGAAGGAGCCTTGCTGGCCTCTTCCCTGGTAGGAGTTTCTCCTCTCGCCCTGTCCCTGGTAGGATCGTCTCTCCCCGTTTCCGGAGCGGTTCTGGCTCTGTGTATTCGAAGAGGACGAGCTTCTTCTGCGGTACAGATCCGGGTTCGAGAGATCGTAGTGGGTCGGGCGCTGCTTTTCGACCGGCGCTTCCTTCTTCTCGGCGGGCGCTGCGGCAGCAGGTGCGGGCGAAGTGGCAGCGGCAGGCTTTG
This sequence comes from uncultured Lachnospiraceae bacterium, assembly GCA_900315055.1. Lineage (GTDB taxonomy): Bacteria > Bacillota > Clostridia > Lachnospirales > Lachnospiraceae > CAG-791. The sequence continues at coordinate 4,121 of OMXP01000090.1, read as the reverse complement.
CTGCAGGTGCAACCTCGGGCTTTGCAGGTGCAGCCTTTGCAGCTGCAGCCTTTGCAGCCATCTCCTGGGCCTGTGCCTTTGCCTGCTGTTCCCTTGCGGCGGCAGCGGCTCTTTCCTTTGCCGCCTCCTCGCGCTTTGCCTTCTCGAGATCCGCTTCCACCTCCTCAGGCGTGTGATAGTTCACGCTCATCTGGCTCGGTGCGGTCTTCGGCTTGATCGGATGGTAGACACCCGTTCCGCCCATATCCCTCTGCGGGGTACGGGAAGAAGGCCGTCTTGCGCCGTCCCGGCGAACACCGGTCCGTCCCTGGCCCGACTGGCCCTGCCGGCCGGATCCCTGGCTGGAGTAACCCTGACTCTTTCCGGAGCCGTCTCTGTTGGTGACAATGATGATCTTCTTCTTACGGACTGCTGTCGGATGCGCCGCGCCGGCCGCAGGAGATGTCTTCCTCACCGGTGCGGTATTCTTCTCTTCGCTCGTCTTGTTTGCTCCCTCGTTTTTCTCCACTTGGAACTCCTTACTGCTGTACTTTGGTATCGCCCTTCAACAATCAACCAACCGGATTTCTCTCTTCCAGAAGATCCGAAAGTTTATCTGCAAAACCGCTCTTCGTAATCGCAAGACAGGATCTCTCCTCCTGCCCAAGAGCATGCCCGAGACCCTCGGCCGTGCCGTATACCCGAAGGGGTACATGATAGCTTCTGCACTTGTCCGTGACCTGCTTGACGGTGTTCTTCTTTGCATCCTCTGCAAGAATCACGAGAAGTGCCTTTCCGCCCCGGATCGCCTCCAGGGTCAGGAACAGGCCGCTCTCTGCAGCGCCCGCCCTGCGGGCAAGTCCTAACATCGAATCAGCTGCTCTGTTGTTCAAGAAGCGCCTCCAGTTCATCATAGACGGAAGATGGGATCTCGCACTGAAGAGCCCGGGAAAGGGCCCCCTTCTTCCTTGCCTTTTCGAGGCACTGCGGATTTCTGCAAAGATATGCGCCCCGCCCGTTTGCACGGCCGGTCGGATCAAGCCGGATCTCTCCCTCCGGGGTCCTGATCACGCGCACAAGATCGCGCTTTTCCTTCTTTTCCATGCAGCCGATACAGCTGCGCATCGGAACTTTCTTTGGCATGTGCTTTCCTGTTTATTCCTGCTCGGAAGGCTCCTCCGGAGCCTCTTCCGGGGAGACCTCTTCGTTTTCTGCAGGAGCTTCCTCTGCTCCCTCGGGATCTGCCTCACCCTCAACGATCGGATTTCCGTTCTCATCGAGCGGGTTCCCGTACTGGTCCACGGGGTTTCCGTTCTCGTCGACGTACTCGAACTCCTCGTCGTCATCGGAGACATAGTCCTCGTAGCGGAAGCCCGGCGTATCCTTTGCCTGGGTCTCGTTCTTGATATCGATCTTGTAGCCGGTCAGCTTCGCGGCAAGGCGTGCGTTCTGGCCCTCCTTGCCGATGGCAAGGGAGAGCTGATAGTCGGGAACGACAACCTTTGCGCTCTTCTCGTCGGGATCTGCGAAGACCGCGACGATCTTGGCCGGTGACAGAGCATTCTGAATGAAGTTTCCGGGGTTCGGATCCCAGTTGACGATATCGATCTTCTCACCGCCGAGCTCATCGACAATCGTATTGACACGCGCGCCGTTCAGGCCCACGCATGCGCCGATGGGATCGACGTTCGGGTTGTTGGAGACAACGGCGATCTTCGTTCTCGATCCCGCCTCTCTTGCGATCGACTTGATCTCCACCGTGCCGTCGCGGATCTCGGAGACCTCCTCCTCGAACATCCGGCGAACCATGTCCGGATGGGTCCGGGAGAGCTGGATCTTCGGTCCTCCCTTCGGGGTGCGGTGCACACCGAGGATATAGACCTTCACGTGATCGCCAACGCGAAGCGTCTCGCCCGGGACCTGCTCCTTCTCATTCAAGACACCCTCGGAACGGCCAAGGGAGATCACGTAGGTCTTTGCGACCTGTCTCTCCACGGTGCCGATGACGACGGTCTTCTCGAGCTTGCTGTAGTAGCTGAGGACGGAATTTCTCTCCTCCTCGCGGATCTTCTGGAGAATGACGCCCTTTGCGATCGTGGTGGCAATGCGGCCGAATCCTCTGCTGTTGATGTCCACCTGGACCATGTCGCCGATCTCGCCGTCGATGTGACGCTCTCTGGCCTCCCTGAGCGAGATGTCCTCCTGCGGATCCATGACGTCATCGTCGGTCTCGACGATGGTCTTGTCCGCATACACACGATATTTGCAATGTTCACGGTCGACTTCAACATGGATGTTGTCCATGCGTCCGTTGAAGGTCTTTTCGCAGGCGGTGGTCAGGGCCTGCTCGATGGCATCGTACAGGACGTCCGCAGAGATGTTCTTCTCTTTTTCAAGCAGTTCCATCGCACTCTGCAGAGTGTCTTCCTGTTCCGTTGTGGCATCTTTCTTTTTCGTGCTCATTCTTTTCTCCTTGTCGTGCAAGCTTATCAGAAGTCGATCGTCAGGCGGATCTTTGCGATGCCGCTGCGGGGAAGGACCTTCTCTTTTCCGTCCGATTCAATCGTCACGCTGTTCTCATCGAAGGCCTTCAGGATCCCGGTAAAGGACTTGTCCTTCGAGCCCTCCATGGGCTTGAAGAGCGTCCCCTCGACCTCCTGCCCGATGCTCTGGGCAAAGTGTCTGTCCTTGGTCAGTGTCCTTCCAAGTCCCGGGCTCGATACCTCCAGCGTGTAGGCATCCGGAATGAAATCCGCCTCATCGAGCGCATCGGAGAGGAGACGGCTCACCGCCTCGCAGTCGCCGATATTCACGCCCCCGTCCTTATCGATGAAGCAGCGAAGGAACCTCTCCGGCCCCTCCTTTACGTAATCCACGTCGTAGACTCTGACACCGCACTTTTCTGCAATCGGGGTCAGGATCTCTTCCGTCTTTTGTTCCACCGCATTTGCTTTTGACATCACATCACCGCCGGCAATAAAAAAGTGGACCTTTCGGCCCACTCCAATGTTCAACTCTTGTTAACCGTACGTACTCTAGCACAGAGGAGGGGAAATTGCAAGTGAGGATCCACCCCACAGTGATTACGCATCATAGAGAACACCAAACTCCTGCCGTTTAGCGCCCTTGAGCGTGTCGGCAGGAGTTTTCTTGTGCTCTGTATTATATACGTGTATAATACATGCATGGCTAAGAGAATTCAATACCCGGACTGGGTTGAAAAGTACAGAACGGAGGGCGTTACCGTTCGAAAAGTCAGAGATGGATACGGTCTCTACAAATGCACCTCAAAACGCGAAGAAGGCAAGCCGTATCCGAAGCTGCAGCAGGAGTACCTCGGCATGATCACCGAGAAGAATGGCTTTATTCCCAAAAAGTCCACTTCCGCGCACCCTGTTTACATCGAATACGGCTTCAGTCACTTCCTCTGGGAAAACTTTAAGCGAGACATCATTCGGGGGCTGTATCGCCCCTCAGAAAACCTTGCAATCCTGGGCGTGATCAGATACATCTTCGGCAGCACCGAACCCTTTCTGATCCGGGCTACCTATCTGTCAGACGGCATTGAAGACGCGCTCATTGAGTACGCTGGTAAGATTGCAAAGAGCCGCATTTCTTCCGCACGCAACAGGGTTGATACGGTATACAAATCCGCTGTTCCTGATGAACACGACCGCACAATTCTGGAAGCCCAGCTCCGGTTGTGCGTCATGGACAGCAAAAACCGGTCAGCACAGCTCCCCGCTCTTCCTGCGGAGGCTGCAGAAATCATCGAAAGGTATGGATTCCACTATGAGCAGAGCTAAAGCTGACACCGGAAATAATGCGATTGTTCAGGGCCTTGCCGTGATCAGTGAGGCATTTAAAGCCGCTCACATTACGGAAGAAGATACGCTCGAGGTATGCGCAGCCATCGACTTCGTCCACTTCTTTGATAAGCTCACGGATATTCGGGACAGCAACAGGATCACCTATCGCCTGCAGAACCTTCTCATGATGGTGTTTCTCCTGATCCTCAAGGGATCCTGCAACAAGTCCTTTTAGAGCTAATTTGGCAGTCTCACAGCCCGCTGAAATAGGGCATTAGAGACGCATCGCCAAAATTGTTACGCCCCATTACTTTGTTGATTTTCCGGGCTTTC
>OMXP01000089.1 GCA_900315055.1 uncultured Lachnospiraceae bacterium | reverse complement strand
CGATGGACACCCTTGCTTTCGGCTGTATCCTTCCCACTACCGGGCGGATTCCGGACTTTCACCGGTTAGAAACGTGCGCCGCCGGGCGCACAATAAAAAACAGATGGAAGGCTTCTCTTCCATCTGCATTCTTCTCTAGCTTCGAACAAGCGGCATGCTCATGCACCTGGGACCGCCGCGGCCTCTCGAGAGCTCCGACCCCGGAACCTCGATGACATCGATCCCGTGTTCCCGAAGGATCCCGTTTGTCACGTAGTTGCGGTCATAGACGATGACGGTGCCGGGTCTGACGCACAGGGTGTTGGAACCGTCGTTCCACTGCTCACGCTCTGCCGCAATCCCGGGGCCTCCGCCGCAGCGGATCAGCTCCACAAAGTCGAGGTGCAGGTACGTCTCGAGGATCTTCTGAAGAGATCCTTCCACGCGCCGTATGTTGATCCCGATCTTCCCCGTCGCCGCACTCTTCTTTCCCGGCGTCATCTCGTAGACGCACAGCGTCTCGAGAATCTGCGGGTGGACGACAAAGCGGTTCACATCGATCTGCGTGAACACCGTGTCGAGATGCATGAAGGCTCTCGTCTGCGGAATCTCAAAGGCAAGAACTGTTCTCTTCTCACAGGACTCGTCTGAGAACAGGTTTTCGGCAAGAAGCTCTGCGGCCTCGGGCTGCGTTCTCTCGGAGAGTCCCACCGCGAGCACCTCGGGCGAGAGGTTCAGGATGTCTCCGCCCTCGATGCTGAAGGGGTAATCGGTCCTGTAATACTTTTTCACGGACTTTCCAAAGCGCGGGTGATAGTTTAAGATCAGCCGCCCGAAGATCGTCTCCCGGTTCCGCACCGCCGTCGCCATGTGGTTCAGGCTCACGCCGCTTCCGATCGAGGCAAAGGGATCCCTCGTAAAGTAGAGGTTCGGCATCGGCGGCATGAGGAAGCGCTCCCGTGTGGAGACAAGGTCGGAGAGGTGTCCGCTCCTAGCAGGGAAGAGCTCCCGGAAGGTGACACCCTCCATCGTCTTCTCGACAAGGGCTTTTGCATCCTCAATGGCGGAAAGATACCGTGTCAGATCCTCCCGGTAGCCCCTGGCATACCCGCCAGCCTCCTCGATCACCTGATCGATGAAGCCCTTCCGGATTTCCGGATTTTCCCGGATCACATCCGCTGCAAGATCCTCGAGATAGAGGACCTCGACGCCGTGCCCCCGAAGAGTCGATGCAAAGGCATCGTGCTCCTCCTGTGCCTTGTAGAGGTAGGGGATATCGTCGAAGAGCAGCTGCTCCATCGTGTGCGGGGAGAGATGCTCGAGCTCCCGTCCGGGACGATGCAGCAGCACGGTCCGAAGGGGTGAGATTTCATTGCGGACCGTGATCATCGAATCGCCCCGTTGTCCGTCTCCGTGTACTTCTCATCGCAGTAACGGCAGCGGTAGATGCCCCGGTTCTTGTCCGAGAGGTAAAAGATGTGCGGCAGCTGCGGCTCCGCGTTGGAAATGCAGCGCGGGTTTGCACAGCGGATGACGCCGCGGATCTCCTGCGGCAGCTCCGGCTGCTTCTTCTCGATGATCTCGCCGTCCTTGATGACGTTGATCGTGATGTCGTGGTCGATGAAGGCAAGGACATCGAGATCGAGATCCTCGATCTTGCACTCCACCTTCAGGATGTCCTTCTTGCCCATGGCCTCGGACCGTGCATTCGTGATGATCGCCACCGACCAGTCCTTCTTGTCGAGACCCAGGTTGTGGTAGAGGATCATGGCGCGTCCTGCCTTGATGTGATCGAGCACATATCCCTCTTCGATCTTTCCTACGTTCAGCATGTCTGTCCTCCTTCCGGTACGTGAATGTTCAGAAGCGTCAAGATCAAAGCCTCGCGGACGTAAACGCCGTACTGGACCTGTCTGAAATACGCGGCTCTCGGATCGTCATCGATCTCCGTTGCGATCTCGTTGACTCTCGGCAGCGGGTGCAGGACGTACATGTCCTTCTTTGCGAGGGCCATCTTGTCCTTGTTCAGGATATAGAAGTCCTTCAGGCGCACGTAATCATCCTCGTTGAAGAAGCGCTCCTTCTGCACACGGGTCATGTACAGGATATCGAGGGAGCCGATGACATCCTCCATGCGGACGACCTCAGTGTACTTGATGTGCTTCTCGTTCAGCATCTCCGTGATGTAGTCCGGGACACGAAGCTCCGGCGGGGAAATGAAGACGAACTTCACGTTCTCGTACCGGGCAAGGGAGGTGACGAGCGAGTGGACCGTGCGGCCGAACTTCAGGTCGCCGCAGAAGCCGATCGTGAAGTTGTCGAGGCTCCCGCGAAGAGAGCGGATCGTCATCATGTCGGTCAGGGTCTGAGTCGGGTGCTGATGGCCGCCGTCGCCTGCGTTGATGACCGGGATCGTCGCATAGTGCGCAGCCACCGCCGCAGCGCCTTCCTTCGGGTGACGGATCACCATGATGTCCGCAAAGCAGGAAATCACGCGTGCCGTATCCGCGACGGTCTCGCCCTTGCTCGCGGAGCTCGATGCTGCAGAGGCAAAACCCATCGTCTTTCCGCCGAGGTTCAGCATGGCCGCCTCGTGGGAGAGCCTCGTTCTCGTGCTCGGCTCATAGAAGCAGGTCGCCATCTTCTTTCCCTCGCAGGCATGGGCATACTTTGCGGGGTTTGCCTCGATGTCGCAGGCAAGATCAAAGAGGGAGTTCAGCTCCTCCTTTGAAAAATCCAGTGGTGTCAAAAGATCTCTTTTCAAGAAAACCTCCTTTACTCCTCTGTGTACGTGATTCCAAGTCCGTCAAGAAACGAGCGGACGTATTTGTCCCAGACCGGCTCTGCGGATCTGTCGAGAGAAAACGTTTTGTATTCCACCGTGGTGAGAACCTTCAGGTTCTCGCGGTCCAGGCGCACCAGGATCGCAGGCGCTTCAATGTTGCTCTTTACATTCGCCTCCAGATCTGAGAACACCTCTTCTGCCTTCTCCGGCACAAGACGCAGGGTGATGCGAAGAAACGAGGGGGCCGTTTTCCCTTTGATGATCTCAAAGCAGTACTTCCTTACATCCTGCCAGCGGACAAAATCATAAGGGCGCTGCGCGGGATCATCCCACACAGCGCTCTCAAAAAAGTCCTTATTCAGATGTCCGTCAATGGAAAAAACGGCTGCCATTTTGATGACAGCCTCTTCCATCAGATAAGAGTCGAATGCATCCGAAGCCAGAAGCTTCGACATGAACAGCCCCTTGTTTGCAACCTGTAAAGAAATCATCCGTGCCCCTTTTCCGCCAGCCCGGCTTTCAAAACTATAGCACATTCCCTACCGATTGCAAACGTGGAAACTTTACACTTTAAGCCCAGATCATCCAGATGAGAACATAGGCGACAAGGACCGCAGCAAGGGTGAAGGGAACGCCGATCTTCATGAAATCCGGGAAGGATACCTCCTTCCCCTCCTTCCGAAGAATGCTCACTGCGGCGATGTTGCAGGAGGCCCCGATCGGGGTGATGTTGCCGCCAAGGGTCGCACCGGAAAGAAGCCCGAAGTAGAGAAGGTAGGGGGAGATCCCCATCACCTTTGTTACGCCCTGCAGGACCGGAAGCATCGTCGCAACGTAAGGGATGTTGTCGATGAACGCGGAGATCGCAACGGATCCCCAGACGACGATCGTGTAGAGAAGAAACAGGTTGTTCTCTCCTGCCTTTGCGATAAGGGAAGCCAGGTCATCGATGACGCCGACGTTCTTGATGCCGCCGATTACCATGAACAGGCCGGAAAGAAGGAGCACCAGCTGAATATCGAGGGATGCGCCGCATCGCTCCAGAGCGTCCATGTCGTGATGCATGAGCCACTCGACGAGCATCGTGATGCCGCCGATCACGCAGCAGATGACGCCGTTCGTGACGGAGGGCTTGTTCGGAATGAACGAGGCAATGATCAGACTCAGGACCATGGCCAGCATGAGGAAGGTCGGGACATAGTCCTCAACGGTTGTCTTTTCCTTTGCGGAAACCGGCTGCTTCTCCTTCCGGAACATGAACAGCATGATCGGAATCGTCGCGGCAGCACCTGCCTCCACCACCCAGAACATGCCGGGCTTCCCGTCCATGACGAAGAAATCCGTGAAGTCCATGCCGGCATAGGCGCCCAGCATGATGGACGTCGTATCACCGACGAGCGTTGCCGCACCCTGCAGGTTGGAGGACACCGCGATGCTGATGACCATGGGCACCGGGTTGATCCTGAGCTTCTTGCAGATCTCAATCGCGATCGGCGCCACGATGAGGAGCGTCGCCACGTTGTCGATGAAGGCGGAGACAACGCCGGCAAAGAGCGACATCAGGATCGTGACCCAGCACACGTTCGGGGCAAGATCCAGGATTTTGTCCGCAATGAGGCTTGGCATCTTCGAGTCGATAAAGTACGAGACGATCATCATCGTGCCAAGGATCATGAGCAGCACGTTGAAGTCAATCGACGGCAGGATCTCTGACACCGGAAGGATCCCGCAGATGATGTAGATCAGCGCCGTGACAAGGGCGGTTATATACCGGTACCTTGGCTTTGCGATCATCAGAACGTACATCGCAACAAACAGTATGATGGCCACAATTTTCATTTTCTTGCTCCTTGCATGAAAAAAGACTTTCGTCGCAGGCATGGTACTGCCTGCGATAAAAGTCTTGCGCAGTCACAAAATATGAGGTCTGGAAACCGGATCCTTCGATCGTCCTGACGGTTCCAGCAGCAGGTAAACCTGCCCGCTACTCCCTTTTATCGACACCTGTCATGATAGTTCGGCGGGAGAGACACGTCAAGCGCACCTTTGATGACTTTGCTGTTTTCCGCCAGGGTTCCCGATTCGGTCCGGTATGGTATGATGTCCCTGAAGAAGGAGGAATACTCATGAACAAAGACTGGAAGAACAATCAGATTATGGGGGCCGTGTGCATTGGCGTTGTCGGCCTGATCCTTGCGATCTGGCCAAACGGAAGTCTCGAGCTGGTCTGCCGGATCATCGGCATCGGACTTCTCATCTTCGGCATCGCGGACATCCTGCAGTCGATCAGCGGTTCAAAGTCCGCGGGAAGCATCGTCGCCGGAACTCTGGCCGTGGTCTTTGGCATCGTCTTTGTGGCGCGTCCCGGCTTGATCGCATCCCTTATCCCGTTTATCGTGGGTCTTGTCATGGTCGTCAATGCCGTCTACAACCTGATCCAGGTTTTCCGCTTCGGAGGAAGAAGGGGTGCCGGTATTGCAGGGTCCGTGATCATGCTGGTCTTCGGCGTGCTGATCCTTCGAAATCCCTTTACGACGGCAGGACTTATCGTCCGCGTCATGGGCATCGCAATGGTCCTCTCGGCCATCGACAACGTCCTCATGGCTCTTCGGAAAGACTGACCGGGAAGACACGGGTTCTGATTCTGTAAAGCCCCTTTCGGATCTCAATCACATAGGCGGAAAAGTCCACCTCGTCCTTCCAGGAAAGGTACGGCTCCTCATAAAAGAGAAGGGACCCGGGGTGAGACTTCAAGATGCGGCAGGCTTTTCGCTCAAGAGCCTGCCGCTTTTTTGCGTCCTCTTCTTTGTACGGACGCTCCGGGTATACGCTCCCGGCACTCTCGAAGGCCTTTGTGAGGGAAAGGATCAGCGGCAGAAACGCATTCGTCCGAAGAAGAGATGCCACATGTCCCGCTGCCCGCCTCGTCGAGTTTTCGTGGTATTTCTCAAGAGCCCGGAGGATCCGCGGGTTCTCCAGTTGCTTTGCCAGATCCTCCATCACATCTGCCGCCGTCTCATTGAGGTCCCAGGGATCGTCCCGAAGGCGCAGATATTCCGGGTCACAGGCCGGGAAGAACAGGCCGGAGAGCGGCGGATATTCGCTGAGCCAGGCAAGCTTTCGTTCTTCGTCCGTGCAGCTGTCCACCCCAAGGTAAGCCCGCTTGTCACGAAGGAGCTCTGCCTTGTACTGCACCTGCCTGAGCAGCTCGTCTCCCTTCAGCCAGAAATGGCCAAGACGTCCGTAGCGGTAGAAATGATTCTCCTGGTGCAGTCCCGTAAAGAAGAGCACAAAGCTCGTTCCGCCGTGATAGAGATCCCCCTGCCGCACCGCAAGGATATACCGGAAGGGTCTGCCGTTTGTGCCGCCCTCCCTCGAAAGACTTGCCGATACCGGATCCTCCGATTCCTGCCGGAAGGTCCCGGTCATCGTGACATTCTCCGGGACAAGAAAGCTCTCCGCCGTATCGTTCAGCAGGTATACGAACCGGATGGGATCTTCCAGCATCAGAAAGTCCCCGTCCCGAAACAGCGCCGCAAGCAAAAAGACCTCTCCCGGATCATCCTCTCGGATGCCCGGAAGAGCTTCTTCCATTTCCCGTAGATGTGCCCGAAAGCGTGCTGTCACTTCATTTTCCATTGTCTTCCCTCACATGGGTTCTATTTTCCCATGTGAGAAGACTTCTGTCTACTCCGATTCCGAAAGCAGCCGGTCCGCGACAAGGCCTTTGCTCTTTCCGTAGATGATGTAGTAGACGTAATACGTCTCATTGTTATCCCCAAGGGTTGCGACAAGATCCGGATAGTTTTCCTTGAAGTACGCGAGGTTAAAGTTCTCACTCCCCTGCCGGCCAAGCGCCATGCCGTTTGTCAGGAAGTCCTGAAAAAGGGTGTCCTCATCATACGTCACACCGGCAGATGCAAGGTCCGGGTTTGCCGCGTAGTAATAGGCCGCATCAAAGACGTCCGCGTAATCGTCAGCCGTATACGTGCCTCCCGCATAAAACTTGTAGATGTATCCCGGGATAAAACCGCCGTCCGCGAGGTTCTTCAGGACCGCATCGGGGATGTTGTCCCCCTCGCCCCGCATCTCGAAGATGTCCGCCGGGGTCAGCTGCCCGTAGATCATGGCAAGCTGGAGCTGTCTTGTGATGAGACTGGTATCCGTTGTCGCGGCAAGGGCCGGCGTGATGAGATCCCGGATCGAGATCGTCGTGCTGTAGACGCCCGTGTAATCGGAGCCGTCGACGGTGGCTGCCGCTGCTGCGGGGATCCCGGTGCCAAGAAGGGCCGCCCCCGCAAGTGCTGCCGTCAGTGTGCGAATCATTGCTTTTTTCATTCGGTATCTCCTTCTTTCCTACTCGCTTCTCAAGGCATCAATCGGGTTCAGGGCACTCGCCCGCCGTGCCGGCATCCACCCGAAGATGACGCCGACCGCCGCCGAGAAACCGGCTCCCAGGGCGATGGCCCCGTAGGAGACGGAATAGGTTGTCCCCAGAACGGTTGTTGCCGCGTACGCCGTGATCTCGCCGAGGATGATCCCGATGAGGCCTCCGAGGAGCGAGAGCGTGATCGACTCGATGAGAAACTGCAGCTGAATCCGGTAGGGCTGCGCGCCGAGGGCCTTTCGAAGGCCGATCTCCTTTGTCCGCTCCGAGACCGAGACCAGCATCATGTTCATGATGCCGATGCCGCCGACAAGAAGAGCGATGCTCGCGATGCCGCCAAGCATCGTGGACAGAAGCGTCTCCGTCGTGGACATCGTCTCGACCAGGGACTCCACGGAACTGATGGAATAGGCGGAATCCGCCGTATCGTCCGTGACGTCAAAGATCGTGTTGAGGCACTGTGTCAGCCTGTCCTCCAGAGCACTCGTATCCACGGACTCGTCGTAGTAGACCTCCACCGAAGTCACGTTTTTCATGACCGACATCTTCAGGACGTTCTTATACGGGATGATCACGGTGCCGCCGGAATCGGAATCACTGGACAGAGCTCCGGAGACCGTGGTGTCGGCGGACTTGATGCCGATCACCTTGTAGGAGTATCCGTTCAGAATAAACGTGGTTCCGAGAGCGCTGTTGCCGCCAAGGACATTTGTCACGAAGTCCGTATCGACGATCGCGACATTGGTCTTTCCTGTCATCTCCGCCGCGTTGAAGTACCGGCCGGACTGAATGGTGTCGTCGTTGTGCTGAAAATACACCGCATCGCGCCCCTCGACCTGCACCGTGTCCGACACCGTGCCGTCATAGACCGCCGTTGTCGAGAGCGAGGCGGTCGGCGCCACCGCATCGACGCCCTCGACCTCAGACAGTGCCTCAATGTCCTCATCCTCGAGGCCGTGCTTGACCGAGGCTCCGGTTGCCGAGATCGTCAGGGTTCCGGCACCCAGGGACTCGAACTGATCGACGACCAAGCCCGTGACGCTGGAGACGATCGTGATGAGGGCGATGACCGAGCCGACACCGATGATGATGCCGAGCATTGTGAGAAAGGACCGCATGCGGCTGCTGCGGATGTTGGAGAGAGCCATGCGTATGCTCTGTCCGATCACCTGAAAGATCTTCATTGCACTCCTCTCATGCGTCTTCGATGGCGCCCTCGCTGATCACCCCGTCAAGAATCCGGACGATCCTGTGGGCGTGCGCTGCGATCTTCGCATCATGGGTAATCATGATGATCGTGTTTCCCGCCTCGTTCAGCGACTGAAACAGATCCATCACCTGGGATCCCGTCTTCTGATCGAGGGCGCCGGTGGGCTCATCGGCAAGAAGGATCGAGGGGTGGTTTGCCACCGCCCGCGCAATCGCGACGCGCTGCTGCTGGCCGCCTGAGAGCTGGTTCGGGTAGTAGTCCATCTTGTCGGTAAGGCCGACTTTTTCCAGGCACTCCTCAACCCTCTCCCGCCGCTTTCTCTCCGGCAGGTTTGCATAGACCAGGGGAAGCTCCACGTTTTCGTAGGCCGTCTGTTTCTGGAGCAGGAAGTACTGCTGAAAGATGAACCCGATCTCCTGCCCCCGGATCCTCGAGAGATCAGCCTCCGACTGATCTCCGATCTCCTCGCCCTCGAGGACGTATTCGCCGGAGGTCGGGATGTCAAGGCACCCGATGATGTTCATCAGGGTCGACTTGCCGGAGCCGGAGGGGCCCAGGATGGCAAGGTATTCCCCCTTCTTGACCGTGAGGTCGACGTTCTTCAGCACGTGCTGGACCTCACCCCCGGTGTAGTAGTTCTTGCAGATGTCCTTCATGGACAGAACTGTTTTCTCTTCCATGGGGACCTCCCTTACTGCTGCGGCATACCGCCACCGCCGCCACCGGGGCCGCCGCCCATGTCCCCGCCGCCGGACGGCATGCCGCCTCCGCCACCGCCGCCTTGCGGTGCACCGCCGGAACTGCTGCCGCCGGTAAGACTGGAGAACAGTCCCGCAAGGCCGCCCGACGAATCAGACGATTCTGTCGTATCCGCCGTTGCAATCGTGTAGTAAACCGTATCTCCGGAGGAGACGCCGTCCGTCACCTGGGTATAGCTGCCGTCGGTCTCGCCAAGCGTCACCACCTGCTTTGCATAGGTGCCGTCGTCCTGCAGGATATAGACATAGGAGCTGCCGTCGGTATCCGTCATGATCGCATCGGATGGCAGAACCACGGCGTCATCGGCCTCGGTTACCGTGAGGGATACCTCTGCCGTCATGCCCTCGAGGACATCGTCATCGGGGGTGAACTGCACCTCACAGGTAAAGTAGGCAATCGACGAGGAATTCGTACCGATCTTGTCGATGGACGTCACCGTGCCGTCAAAGTCGCGGCCTAAGGCGTCCACGGTAACCGTCACGGATGATCCCACCGAGAGCTGGGAGATGTCATACTCGGAGACGGAGATCGAAACCGACATCTTGTCGTAGTTCGTGATCGTCGCAAGACTTGTCGTCGAGGAGACCTCCGTGATGTCGCCTGCCTTACAGTTGAGCTCCGTGATCTCTCCGCTCATCGGGGCCGTAATCACGTAGTCGGACAGGGAATCCTCGAGCTCGGAAAGCTGCAGTTCCTGCTGGCTCTGATCGGCGGAAAGCTTGGCCGATGCAATCTGCCGCTCATAGGAATCGAGCTGCTCCTGGATGGAGCGCATCGTCGTGTTGTAGCTCTGGATGGCCTCGATGTAGCTGTTCTCCGCCGTGATCACCTGATCGTAGAGGGAGATCAGGTTGTTGTCCTCGGTCGTCTTTGCAAGCTCGTAGGATGCGAGTGCCTCATTGTAGGCCGTCTCTGCATTGTCATAGGACATCTGGGCGGAAGCGATCGTCTGGTCATAGGAGGTGCCGTCAAAGTCGGAAGTCTCTCCCTCCTTCAGCGTCTTCTCGTACTGATAGATCGCGTCCTCCTTGTTCGTGTAGGCGTTCTGCAGCTGCATTGCCGCCGACTGCATCTGCTGGTAGGCACTCTCCACCTGGCTGATCGCAGAGGAGATCGTGTCGGAGTTCGCGTCGTTGTTGAGAAGCACCTCGTTGTTGTAGTTCGTCTGCGCCTGCAGAAGAGACTGGAACGCGGAGCCGATGGACGAGAGCGCATTGTTCACCGTGCTGTTGAGTCCGTCCGCGATGTCGTTCACGAGGTCGTCATAGTTTGCCTGCGCGGACTCGATGGAGAGGTTGTTGCTTGCCGCCGTGGTGCTCATCTGCAGCTGCAGCTGTTTGATCGAATCCTCCACGTCCGAGGTATCGAGCTTTGCGATGACATCGCCCTCCTCGACCATGTCACCCTCGGCCACATCGACCTCCGTGACCGTGGCACCGGAGACCGCACTCATGACAGACTGGGAGTCCACCGCCGCAATCGTTCCGGTGAAGGTGTCGGTCGTCGTGATATCCTGCGTCTGTGCCGTTGCGGGAAGATACTCCACGGTGACAGCGTTCTGCCGTGTCTGATAGGTCTTCCAGGCATAGGCCGCAACACAGAGAACCAGAAGAAGGGCGATCACCCTTGCCACGCGGCGGCGCCTCTTCTTTTTCCGGCGTTTTGTCTCTTTCTTCTTCCGCTCTGCCTTTTCGGGATCTTCCCCCGCTTCCGTTTTATCCGTGAGCGGATCCTGCACCTTAGAGATCTCGATCCCGGTTTCCGGGGAAGACGTTTCCGGATTCTCCTTGTCCATTTCCGCTTCGGGAAGGTGGTCTTCTGCCTTCTCCTTTGCGCCCGCTTTCGAGTCCCTGTCTTCTTCCTTTTTGTCCGGAGCCGGATTTCCCGCCGGAGCGTTCTCGCTGCCGTTTTCCGAAGCGGTCGCCGGATCCTGATTTACCCTGCTGTCGTCCTCTTCGGGGAGATGTTCTTCTGCCATAGTCTGTACCTCACGAAACGATTCTCTGCGTCCTTTCCAACAGGGTAACAGGCCACCTTTAACGGAACGTAACTGTTCAGTTGGGTCTTGATGACCCTCAATAAACCAATATCAATATCGTAGTAACTTGAGAGAGGTTTGGTGCGTGCCAACCCTCTCTCTTTTCATGTATAGTGTTGTCAGACAAAGGTATATTTAGCATACAAT
>OMXP01000085.1 GCA_900315055.1 uncultured Lachnospiraceae bacterium | reverse complement strand
TAAAAGACTATGTTGTGCACATAGCCTTTTCGAGGATGTATTTACGATCCGTTACCCAAAATCGGCAGCGGGGTTATGATCTATGATTCGAGCCTACAATTTATACTCTTTTACTGTTGACATTCAAGTATAAATATGATAGTATACATTCATGAGCGGTAAGCTCCTGGAGGTATGCTATGAGCACGATTCATCTGAACAGAAACGGTACTATCTATGTCTACTCTTCGCATAAGTACACGGATAAGGAGACCGGAGAGAGCAAAACCAAGCGCACACTGGTAGGGAAGATCGACCCGGCTACAGGCGAGGTTGTCCCGACCAGAAGGTATGTCCGCAAAAAGCCCGTTAATACTGCGCAGACTGCTGAAAAGACCGAAGCGACAGCGCAGGCAGCATCGCCTGTCATGGAGAATAAGATCCAAAAGCTTGAAGCGATTAATGAATCTCTGCGGGCAGAGAATCAGAAACTGAGGGAAACCCTGCGGATCTATCAGGACGCCGCAAAGAAAGCGGGCGAAAGTCTGGCTGTGATTGCCGGCAGTAAAGAGATCTGACGCCGATGAATACCGAGATTTCCGCACATGACCTGCATGTGTATCTGGCACTGCTGGCGGCAGATAAACTTGAGCCGGAAAACTGCATATCCATCCTCACCCAGGTGCTGGAAGACGACATCGACAAAACGAACCGCATCGCGTCACTTCTGAGCACGATCCGCAAGGCGTCCGATGATTACAATGACCTGCTGAAGCGTTATGAGGATCTTCAGGAGAAAGAGAAGAAGGAAAAAGAGAACAACCAGCTCGGGCGGCGCGGCACATATGGAGTAAAATCCGAACATCTCACAGCGGAAGAACTCCGGACAGGCATGCCGAAGTGCAAAGCCGATGATCCGCAGGATCCGTTGTCGGAAGACCCCTCAGAAACCGCCGCAAAAGAGAGCAAGGGCACATCGACGCCTTCTGCAGATGATGCATCGGAATCAATGTCCACTGCAGGGAATGCAGGAAACAATGCCGCGGATTCCGATGAGAAATCGACGAAGGAATCCGGCGGAGGTAAAAAGGAGCCGAAAAAAAGACGGAGCAGCCGTCCGCCGAGGAAGCCGCTGTCCAAAGAATCCAAGGAACGGCAGAAACGTACAAAGGGCACCTGGGAAGAGGCTACCGCCCATCTGCCGCACAGGGTGGTCTATGATCTCAGCGACATTGATGCCGATAAACTGAAGGATCCGAAGTATGCTTCCCTGGTGAGATTTGAAAAGTCTGAGAAACTCGGTTATAAGCCGGCGCAGGTTTATGTGGAGGTCATCATAAAACCGACGATCGCCTACACGAAGGAGGCCGAGGATCCGGGCAATCCGAATCCTGAGCGGCATGAGATGGAACGTACCATCTATCGGCCGCACTCAGAGGGGTATATCATGCCGGGGTCGCGTGCAACTCCCGAAATCGTCGCGGAGTTCTACTACCAGCTGACTGTCATGTACCTCTCCTACAACCGTATCTCGATTGACATCACCCACCTCGGGTATCCCATGGATAAGCAGAAGGTCGTCAACTGGTGCGATAAATGCGCCGAACGGTATCTGCTCCCGGTATACGATGCTCTCTCCGTTTACATCATGGAGCATAAGTACTCGCAGATGGACGAAACCACCTGGCAGTCGATTTATGATTCCGATAAAGCCGGGGAGAAGTCCTATATCTGGCTGCTGGTTACCAGCGAACTGCTCGATTGTCCCAAGGCTGCGGTGTATTACTTCAATCCATCGCGAAGCGAGGAATTCCTGGAGAATCTCTACGCAGACTATCTGCCGCAGGGTGATGACAGTGAGACGGGGACTGCGGACACCGGCGCCGCCGATGAGGAACAGGCAGAACCGGCCACGATGGAAGAAGGCGGTGTCACGAAACGCGCACGGATCGTGATCAAGGACGACGCCTATGCTGCGTACACAAAGCTGGAGAAGAAGTCCGGCGGCGCCATTGCCGTTTCCTTCTGTCTGGCTCATCTTCGAAGGTACTTCTACCTTGCATGGCTCATCATGGTATCGGCGGCCGGAAAAAAGGCGGAAACGCAGGAAGGGCAGAAGGAGCTTTCAGAGACATGGGAATGGAAAATCCTCTATGAGCTCAGCGTGGCTGAGAAAGAGGACACCGGGCTGAAGAAGGCAAGCAGGGAGGAACGGCTTGACGGAAGGATTGCCAGGGTAAAGCCCCATCTCGACAAAGCGTATCAGTATGTCTGCGAGTATGAAAACCAGTATCAGGAGTCGTTAAAGGCCTCTAATGGCGACAGGTCGAAGCGGGTGTCCATGTCAGCCACCATGCGCAAGGCGATGACGTATTTCGAGAACGCCAAAAAGGACAATCACATCGACAGCTTCATCTACGATCCCGACATCCCTGCAGACAACTCGTTTTCGGAACGCCTAATCCGCCCGATCGGCATCCAAAGGAGCAACAGCCTTTTTTCCTACTCCGATGAAGGGGCCATCTGCCGCATGATTGCGAATTCGATCTCAAAGACTGCCCAGCTCAACAATGCCGACCCCTGGTATTACTTCCTGTACCTGCTGCGCGAGATCCCGAAGTACCAGGAGCGGAAGGTGAATCCGGAGGAATACATGCCGAAGATGATGCCCTGGTCCGACGAATACAGAAGCTTCGAGACGAGGGAGAAAGAGTTGATGCTCTCCGAGGATACGCTGGGACTCAGGTCGGAGGAACAGCCGATTCTCAGAGAAGGCGAATGGATCCGCACCAGCGAAAACACAGATCCGAAGCCGGCAGCCTGATCCCGTACAAGTGAACAACCCTGCACTGCAGCATCCGATGTATGTCAAAAGACATGCATCGGATGTTGGCAGTGCAGAATAGAAATCCGGCGTATGCCGTTCTCATCGAGAACCCGCACACGCCGGATTTTTGTATATGCTGCACCCACCGTCTGTGCCCCCGCCACAACCGGCGTACCTGTGGACGATCGGAAGAACGGAATCTTCCGGGACCTTCCTGAATCCCACGCAGGCATTGCTGTTGCCTTTAGTGGAGGCCATGAACAGTGCACGTTTACCAAGAGCAGACACCCCGTTAATGGTATCACAGCCGAAAACGTACGTTTGTTGTTACGCTTACGAACTCAACCTGATTGTTTTGTTCCTCTCCGGTGTAAGTACCCGCTGAATTTGTGATGGTGTAGGTAAACCCGCCGGTCAGGTTTTCTCCAGCCTTTGCGTCGAGGCTGATGCCTTCCGTAATGCCGTCGCTGATCGTTACATCTGCCGCGCCAAGCGTCTCCTTGATGTCGTTGACAATCTTCTGGAAAGCTTTATTGAGTGAATCCAGATTGTTCGTCTCATAACAAGCATTTTCATTTCCGACTGCTTCTTTGATGAAACCTTTCAGCTGAGTTGCATCCTGAATCGAGATACCATATAGGGTCTTGTTATGACTGACAAGGTTTTTTGCCCTAGTCAGAGCAGCATTGTAGTTATAACCATTAATATCACTCTTGCCTTCTCCGAAATAACCATATGATGAATACTGTTTTGTTTCACTGTCGGACCACGCTCCACCATACCAGCTGTCCCTCAATGTCGGATTGCCATCGGTAACAAAGATAACGTAAGTGTTTCTGTTCGATTCAACTGCTGTTTCATCTGCTGCTATCAGAGCATCTTCCCAGTTCGTTCCTCCTGTGGCCGTAAGTCCATTAACGTAACTTTTGACCTGCTGTGTGTCTGTCATCCAGCCGGATGCGGTAAGGGCCTTGGTGGAGAATGGAATAATGTTAATTCTTGCATCAACCTTGCTGCCTTCGGCGAGCAGACTGCTGGCCATATCATTAACTGCTGTCTTTGCCTCGCTGAGCCTCGTTGGACTGCCTTCACTCATACTGCCGGAAACATCAAAAACTACAATGATGTCGGCGCTGACCTTGCCATTCTCCAGGGTCTTTTCATCTCCTGTGACAGAAAGAGTGATGGTATTGGTCCCGTTCCCGTTATCGGTGGACGTTTTTTCTCCTGTAATGCTGAGGTCGCTCCAGTCCGGCGTCGCCGTGCTGTCACGGCTTGTCCCGCCTGCAGTCGAATTGATCTTCCGGTAGATGACCTGTACCTGGTAATTTGTCAACGAATATGTAGTCCACGAGTTACTTTTATCCTTTACATACCAGGAATTGCCATTTTGTTTTCTCAGAACCGGAAGTACTTCAAATGTTCTCCCATATTTGCTAACGACTTGCGTCTTTTGATAGACATATCCTTCTATTTCCTTTGCGAGTACCTCGTCCCCGTTGAAGGAAACTTTCGGCTGCGTCCCAAGCTCTGCAAAGGTTCCATTCTGCAAACGGTAAATTGTTTTGACTCACTGCAGGTAGCCATCTTGGGCCGCCTCGACGATAACTTCTGGAGACACGATCATTTTTCCTTCCAGTGCCGCGTCATTTTGCCTTCCGAAGGGGAGCTAATTCTGGGTTCCGCCTGCATCCATTCTCGAGCGTTCCGTAGCTGATACTTCCGATCTTTTGTGCCTGATAAATCTCATAGACATCGTAATGTTTATCCGTCCCGCTATAGGTGTCGGTAGAAATGATGTCACCATATTCATCAAGGAAACTGATCGTGACGTTTCCGTAAGTTTCCGTCACCTCATAAGACGTGACGCTTGTTCCGTTGGTCGAATTTCCAAGTTTCGTATCAAGGAAAGAATATCCATCGATATCGTCCCCTGTTAATTCTCCACTTCTGTTCTGATACAGGCCGATGGTCTCATCGTCTATGCCCTGGATCTGGCTGCCATCTTCAGTAACATGGTGGACTGTAATATTGCCGTATGATGTGAGCGGCTCGTAGATCAGATAAATATCTGTTGAGCCGTTATATTTCACAGAAGTGTTTCCATTCAGAAAATAGACATATCCTCCAAATGGCATAAATCTGGTAACTGTCTCGCCACTCGGAGAACTGTAACGTGCCTCCACATAGCGGTATCCGTCGATCTCTCCGGCATATCTGGAAAAATAATAAGAATAACCGCTGTACACAGTAACGTTATCAGTTTGCGTTCCCTGAATCTCTGCCCCGGATTCATCCACGTAATGGACAGTAAATCCGTAGTTCCATCCTCCGTATTTCCACGTGATCGTAAATGTCGAGAAGCTGTCTACCTTGAAGTCCGCCTTCAGCTCACTGTCAGTCGCTGCAATCGTTCCTTCGGTTGCATCTCCGGTGTCGGCCACGGTCTTCACCTCGACAGAACCGCTGCTCTCATCGTGGTGCTGCAGTTCCAGGGAGGACGTATCGGCTTTTTCCGGGAGAACCTCTGCCGGCATGTCGAAGGAAACACGGACTTCCTTCTTCGGCTCGATCTCTTCGCCGTTGCACTCAAAGCTCAGATCCAGAGCAAGGAATCCGTCGTAGGAGACGCCGCCGTTATCGAGCTCTGCGGCTGCCTCGGAATACTCGGAGGAATCCTCTGCAATCAGGGAGGCCTTCAGAACCGTTCCCTCCGGCAGAGCTCCTTCCGGTGCGTCGACGCGGATCGTGATCTTTGATCCGTCGACCTTCTGTTCAAAGCTCTGTGCCGGGCAGGTGATGGTCTCTTTCTCTTCGACGACGTCCCAGACGATCCTGTAGGAGCCGGTTCCCGTGGTGTCAAAGGAGCAGTGGATCGAATCATCGACTGCCGCACCTGTGAGGTAACTGCCGTCTGCCTTCTCGAGATGGACACTTGCAGGGTCGGCATTGTCCGTCAGGATCGAGCGATTTGCAGTTACATCAACAGATACGGTGCCGCCTAATGTGATCCCGTTTCCTTCCAGATCTTTCAGGGAGATGCTGAACGCTGCCCAGGTTTCCCCGGCGCCTTCTTCCTGCACAGACAAAGAGACATCTGCCGGTACAACGCCCGCATCTGCGTAGGCGTGCACGGTAAATGCCCCTGCTGATGCAGATGCATCGTATGCAACGCCTTCCTCGATCACGAGCTCTTCGGTCGTCTCCTCCGTGGTTTCTTCGGTGGTTTCCTCTGTGGTCTCCTCCGTTATCTCCTCGGTGGCCTCTTCCGTCGTCTCTTCGGTGGTTTCCTCGGTCGTTCCTTCGGTGATCTCTTCCGTTGACGCCTCCGTGGTTTCCTTGGTCACTTCCCCGGCAGCTTCCGTCGTTCCATCTATGGAAGCTTTCTCTGGCGTGGAGGACTGCGTGGAGCCGGTCTCTGTAGTCTCCTCAGTCCCTGTCGTTTCCGAAGTGCCGGTATCCGGATCGAATTCCTCTTCGACTGTCGGGGTGCTGTCTTCCTCTGCAGAACTCTCTATGGAAGTTTCTGCAGAAGAAGCTGCGTCCGGAATCTCTTCCCAGGTACCTGCGGTCTCCACAGCGGCAGAACCAGGTGTCTCTTCCGTTACTTCAGGAGCGGCCTCGGCAGCTGCAGCGGTGTCCGGATTGCTCTCACTTCCGTTTTCATTCTGATTATCTGTAGCGCCGCCTGTTTCCTCCATCGCCGTTCCTTCAGCGAAGACCATGGAAGCGGACAGTGGTGTACTGACCATCATCATTGACGAAAGCAGAATCGCAGTCCAGATACGCAGTTTTTTCTTGTTGCGCGGATGTCTCTGCTTTTTCATATGTGGTTGTGATCCTTTCTCCCCGGGTCAGGACTTCTGTTCTGTCTTTCTCGATTTCCTCTTATCAGAAAATCTTGACCTGGTCTGACCTGTTCATTGATATCAGGTAATTTCGCAGTTCATCGCCGGAGTTCTGAATGTTCCCCGGTGACTGTAATCAAAATATCACCGACCCCCGGTTCCCACCATGGTCCAATGAATAATTCTTCAAAACCCGCGCAGAATCAGGCTTTCGGCAATCTTGCATAACACTCAGGGTACTATGGGCCGTTTCGTTGATATTTCGTAAATTTCTCCTGGAAAATTCCCCGTTTTAATGGAAATATTGAACAGAATACATTGTGTAGTATTTCCATCCACAAAGAATTTCGGATTGCTGAATTGTGAACATGATATGAATGTATTTGTTAAAATATGCACGTATGATGCATATCATTTCATCTATCTCCCCGTTTTCCCCTTCCCGGCCCGCTTCTGCCCGATTTTCCATGCTCTCCTTTTCCTCTGGTCCATCAGATAAGCGGGGGAAGAGACGCTTCCGCGCTTCAAGCCAATTTGTGAACAGATCGTGAAGAAGGGGAGGGCCGGCTGTTTTGCCCTCTCCGCTTCCAACGGGTGCGGTGCCTCCGTTTTCACAGATTACCCGCTTTCGCAAGGATTTCGTTCCTTTCGGGGCGGTATTCAAGGGATACCATCCCCGGTTTTTCCCGGATTTACAGGCTTTTTGGCTCTTTCCCTCTCATCTGCTATACTGAGGGTATCTTTTGGAGTACCTTGGTAAGGGAGGGTCATCTCATGAGTAAAACAGGAAAGAAATCCGGCAGAGGAAGACAGAAGTTCCTGCCGCAGCGTCTGCTCCTTGCCCTCATCGCATCCCTTGCGGCGGCAGTTCTTCTGCCGAAAGCACAGGACTATGTATCCGAGGGACCAAAGTCTTCCGGCAAGTGAAAAAGAGCGGTGGTCGAACCTTGTCCGTCCGGTCACCGCTCTCTTGTCTTATCCTGTTTCTTCATATACAAAAGGAAGCAGATCCGTCTTCCCTGAGAGGATCTGCTTCCTTCTTTGTCTTTTTGTTGCCTTCTACGCACCGATGATCTCATACAGGATCCGGTAAAGGGTCTTTGCATCGTCCTTGCTGATGGAGATGCAGCTGCCGATCTTTTTCGGCACGTCCTGTACCTTCTCCTTCAGCTGTCTTCCCCTGTCGGTGAGTTTTACCCGGACCTTCCGCTCATCGCTTCTCTCCCGGGTTCTCGTGATATATCCCTCGTCCTGCATCTTTTTGAGGAGCGGTGTCACCGTGCCGTTGTCGAGGTGGAGTTTTTCGCAGATCTCCCCCACCAGGATATCGTCCTTCTCCCAGAGCACCATGAAGGTGATGTACTGCGTATAGGTGATCCCCAGGGGCTTCAGGTACGGTGTATAGGCACCTACGATCTTTCGTGCCGCCGCATAGAGCGGAAAGCAGAGCTGATTACTAAGTTTCAGTGCCTCGTCCGGGTTGTAAGTGATGTTCGTAGCGTCCATGGTTTCCTGATCACTGTCTGTCAATATAGGTGCAGGCTTCCGTTGCAGCCACTGCGCCGTCTCCAGCAGCGGTTGTCAGCTGCCGGAGGCTCTTCGTTCTGCAGTCGCCTGCCGCAAAGATTCCCTCGCAGCTTGTTTTGCAGTCCTCTCCTGCCCTGATATATCCCTTCTCGTCGAGTTCCACGAGATCCGAGAACGCGCCGTTGTCCGGTGTCTGGCCGATGGCAACAAAGAGAGCCGATACCGGAATGGTGCGGACTTCCTTCGTATTCTTGTCGGTCACCTCGATGCTCGAGAGCTTTCCGTTCTCGTCGTTGAGTCTGGTCACGTTGCTGTTCAGGACGAACTCGACGTTATCGCAGGCCTCAAGCTTCCTGGCGTCCCGCTCTGCGCCGCGGAACTGATCCCTTCTGTGGATCAGATAGACCTTGTTGCAGATCCCGGCAAGATAGAGCGCATCACCGAGGGCCGTGTTGCCGCCGCCGTTGACTGCGACGTCCTTCTTTCTGAAAAACATGCCGTCGCAGGTTGCGCAGTAGGAAATGCCGCGGCCGACGAGCTTGTCCTCGCCCTCAAGACCCAGGTGCCGGTTTTTCGCACCGGTCGCAAGGATCACCGCTTTGCAGGGGATCTCCTCGTTTCCTGTCGTGACAACAACCTTGGTATCTCCCTGATCTTTGATGGAGGCGGCAGAAGTCATCACCACCTCGACCCCGAGGCCCGTCGCCTGCTCGTAGAGCTTCTGGGCGAACTCAAAGCCGGAGACATGGGCCATGCCGGGGTAGTTCTCAATGTCCGGTGTGTTTACGATCTGGCCGCCATACACGGTGGACTCCAGTACCTTCACGGATTTCCCGGCTCTTGCCGCATAGATGCCGGCTGTCAGTCCCGCCGTGCCGGCGCCGATGATTACGATATCTGTCATAACCGTTCTCCTCTCAAAATCTCAGATCAGCTTTGCCACTGCCTCGCGGACGTCCTTCATGTCCGCCGTGGGCTCAAAACGGGCAACCACGTTGCCATCGCGGTCGACGAGGAACTTCGTGAAGTTCCACTTGATCTCCGCATTGTTCTTGTAGTCGGGATCGATCTTCTTGAGCATCGTGTTCATCAGCAGAGCCTTTGCGCCCTTGCCAAAACCCTCGAAGGTCTTCTGGCTCTTCAGGTACTTGTACAGATCCAGAGCGTTCTCGCCGTTGACGTCGCTCTTCTTCATCTGATCGAACTTCGTGTTGTACTTGAGTGTGCAGAACTCGTGGACCTCCTCGTCGGTGCCGGGTGTCTGTCCTGCGAACTGGTTGCAGGGAATATCGAGGATCTCAAGTCCCCTGTCGTGGAACTCCTCATAGATCGCCTCAAGGTCCTTGTACTGCGGGGTGAAGCCGCAGCCCGTTGCCGTGTTGACGACAAGAACGACCTTGCCCTTGAAGTCTGCCATCGACTTGCTGGAACCATCACGCTTTGTCACTGCATAATCATAGAAGCTGCTCATTGTATCCTCCTGTTCCCTGTGGAACGTTTTTATCTTGTGTACAACCTTATTTTAACAAATGTTTTTGCCCTGTCAAGTACCTTTGATCAAATATTTTTGCCTGTACTCTCCTGCTGACAAAGGATCTGAACCTTGTCCCTCCGCCTCATCTGGGGTACAGTATGGAGGGACCGGAACCCTGCCGCAGGGCCGGCGGATCAGGAGAACCGATGCTGTCAGGAGGACTGCCATGTCAGACACTGCTATACCGAAAAACAAACTGAAGGACGAGGACGTCCACTTCTTCTACCAGGTGTTTCTGCCGCTTCTTGCCTATGTCGGGGACGTGACCGGCCAGGCGCCGGATCTTCGGGGCAAATCCCCGGTGGCGAGCAAGTGGGACACCTCCGAGTGCTATCAGTGTGCGTCCATTCTTTTTCGGGGCGCAAAGGGTCCAAAGAGCAAAAAGAGCGGCGGTGTCCTCATCGATGACTACCTGGCATCCCGCAGTGATGTCTCAGAGCGGGAGAGGAAGCTTCTCCTCTCCTGGCGGGATCATGCCGTCGGCGGCCTGTTCATCATCGAGCGGTACCTGAAAGACGGCGCCATCATCATCGGCGGCGATAATCAGGTCTATCTGGTCAGGGGACTGACCGACAGCATCGAGGACACGATGATGTTCTGCGGCCTGCCGTTCGCCTTCCGCGGCACGCTCCTTCCCTTTGAGGGCGTTGTCATTTACGACGGGCTCTGTTCCGTCCTCCCCGTCTCCATGGGCGGCGGGATCAAAGGCAATCTGAAAGCGCAGTACCTGAAGGCCAAGGCCGACAATGC
This sequence comes from uncultured Lachnospiraceae bacterium, assembly GCA_900315055.1. Taxonomy (GTDB): domain Bacteria; phylum Bacillota; class Clostridia; order Lachnospirales; family Lachnospiraceae; genus CAG-791. The sequence goes on along the minus strand of OMXP01000085.1, from coordinate 6,203 downwards.
CATCATCTCCTGCCTCGAACCGGACCGGGCACCGAAGGAAACGCCTGCCCCGGCAAAAAAGCCGAAACAGACTGCGGCAAAGGTCCCGGCGCACGAATACACACTCCGCGTATATCCGAAGGGGCAGAGCCGCACGCTCTCCCGTGTCCTTGCCGTCTCCTCCGAGCACACCGTAGGCGAGCTCGTGCGCGGGATCTGCTCTGCCTTCCGGCAGCCGGCTCCGGAAAGCTACACGCTTGCAAGGAAGCGGGCAGGGTATGACAACGATCTGTACTACACCACGGATCTCTCCTGGGGGAATGACCGCCCGGTGACCACAACCCTTGCGAAGATGCGCCTTGCCGAGGGCGAGACGATGGAGCTCACGTACGGGGAGAGCGGCATCCGGATCTGTATCCACGTCAAATCGGTCCGGGACGGCACCGCTCCCGGGATCATGAGCGTTATCGAGAGCAAGGGAACGTGGTGAGCAGCACAAGAATGGGGAGACATCTGACACACGAAAAGAAGGCAGCACCCGCAGGGAAATTTCCCGCAGGATGCTGCCTTCACTGCTTCTTCAGATCATGATCTTTTCACTCTCTCAAAGGCTCTGACGCCGTCCCGAAACCTTGCAAGACCGTCCATCAGGACCGGACGCGGGCAGGCGAAGTTCAGCCTTACAAATCCCTGTCCCGCCTTTCCGTACTGCGCGCCATCCGAGAGGTACAGTCCGTTGCAGTCCCGGAGAAACGCCGCAAGTCCCCTGCCATGTTCCGGCAGGTTTCTCGTGTCGATCCAGAGAAGGTAGGTCGCATCCTCTTCCACCGGCGTCACCTCCGGGAGATTCTCCGCAAGGAATGCCCTTGCCATGCGGTCGTTCTCATCAAGGTACGCTCTCAGTTCATCGAGCCAGGCCTCGCCCTCATTCCAGGCAGCGGCTGCCCCGCAGATCGCAAAGGCATTCGGCTCTGCCACCTCATCGGTGTTCAGCGCTCTGTTCACGCGGTTTCGAAGGTGTTCATCCGGCACGATCACCGCCGCCGAGTGAAGTCCCGCGAGGTTGAAGGCCTTGCTCGGGCTCACACAGGTGACGCTGATCGAGGCCGCCGTATCCGAGACAGACGCAAAGGGAACGTAGCTCACCCCGCACCTTGCAAGGTCGCAGTGGATCTCGTCGGAGAGCACGGTGACACCGTGCTTTTTGCAAAGCCGCGCCACCTCCTGCAGCTCAACCTTCGTCCACACCCTGCCGCCGGGGTTCTGGGGATTGCACAGGAGCATGAGCGTCGTCTGCGGATCGGACAGATCCTGCTCCAGACGCTCAAAGTCCATCTCATAGCGGTTGTTACGAAGAATGAGCGGACTCTCCAGGGGAACCCGTCCGTTGTTCAGGATGGAGTTGAAGAAGATGTTGTAGACGGGGGTCTGGACGAGGACCTTCTCCGCGGGGGTCGTGAGCTTCCGGACGAGGGATGAGATCGCGGGAACCACGCCCGTGGTGAAGATCAGGCTCTCTCTTTGGATTTCCAGTGAGTGGCGACGCCTCCACCAGGAGATATACGCGTCATACCAGTCGTCCGTAATCCCGGTATAGCCGAACACCCCGTGGGATACGCGCTTCTGAAGAGCTTCTATGATCTCCGGCGCGGTCTCAAAGTCCATGTCGGCAACCCACATGGGAAGCTCGTTCTCCTTTACGTCCCACTTCTCGGAGCCGGTGTTTCTTCTGTCAATGATGGTGTCAAAATCGCGGGCCATGTGCACTCTCCTATGCCTCCCGGTTCTGTTTCCGGACATGCAGCTTTGTCTCCCGTCCCTGACCGGAGATGAGCTCGACGTCTGCCCCTGATACGGGTTTCACCGGCATTCCGTCAGCAAGAACGATGGTATTCTCAGGATTCACAAATTTCTTGTCCCGGATCAGGGTTCCCACCTCGTCCGCGCAGATTACACCGCCTTTCGGGTTCAGGATGCTGTCCACCCTGCCCTTTATCGTCGCATCCACGGTGGAGTACTCAAAGGCAAGCGTCGTGTTCAGGAGCGTGCAGTCCCTCAGAGTCAGTTTTTTGATGTAGTCGAAGCCCTGCAGGCTCTCGATGGTGCAGTTCATGAAGGTAAGGTTCTTCGAGTTCCAGCCGAGGTACTCGCCGGCGATGTAGGAGTCGCAGACCGTGACGTTTTCCGTGTTCCAGAAGCTGTCCTTCGAGAGAAGCTTTGCGTTATGAATCTCGATGTTCCTTGCCCCGTCAAAGCAGTAGTTGCCGTACAGCTCGAGGTGATCCGCAAAGATGTTCACGCTGTCCTTTCCGAAGTACTCGCCCTTTGCAACGACATTTTCGAGGCGGACGTTTCTGCAGGTCCAGAGGGTCTCCTGCGCATTTGGCAGGGTGACATGACGCAGAGTCACCCCGTCACAGCGCCGGAACTCCTTTGGGGCCTCGATCATCGTGTCCTCAAAGGTCAGATCCTGCCCGTACCAGAGCCCCGAGCGGGACATCTCGAAGAGAACCGAGTCCTTCACGTGGATGTGCTTTGCGTACCAGAAGGGGTACTTCCACTTGAAACTGCAGCGGCTGCAGGTGATGTTCTCACTGTGTTTTAAGGGCGACTCGCCATCGTCAAAGGTGCAGTCTGAAAGCGTCAGGTCCTTTGCCTGAAACAGTGCCCGCTCTCCGGTGAACACCTTTCGCTCCATGGTTGTATTGTGTTCGTTCATATAATAAATGTTACCTTTCGTATAAGCCTTGAAGCTCCATGCGCGTCTCTTCCCGGAATGCGCATGAAGGATGATATCTTCCGGACGGGAATGAAAATCGGAAACCATGCAGCCAAAAGAGGGCAAAAAGAAAGACAGGGGCAACACACGGGCGCCGTGCCTGATGTCTCCCCTGTCTCTTCTACCAGGTCACTCCCGTCAGCTTCTGCTGTGTCTTCTGGAAGAAGTGATTGTAGAGCCAGATGAACCGGCCGACGCCGATCATCGCGGCGATGGTGCCGATGCCGATTCCGATAAGATGCCCGGTGGAGACCAGACCGATCACGGCGGTCAGGGCAACACAGAAGAGGTCAAAGACGTTTTTGACGTTGCCCATCTTCTGGCCGAGCCGGTCGGCGATTGCCTGGACGATGCCGTCTCCGGGATTCGGGATCAGTCTCGTGTCGACGTTCATGGCCGCACCGATTCCGGTGAAGGCAATGCCGAGGATCAGACACAGGATCCGCATCGGGAGACTTTTGACGTCCGGAAGCAGGGCACCGAACAGGTTAAAAAACCTCGTGAGGATCACCGAGAGCGGGATCTGCAGAAGGTCGATAGGACGGAAGTTCTTCCCCTTGACCACGTATTCGATGACGGCCAGCACACAGTACATGACAAAGGACGCGTTGCCAAAATTCCAGTTGTGGATCAGGGACAGGCAGTACGCGACCGAAATGATCGGGGTCACGCCAAAGCTCGACTTCGTGTTCAGAATAATGCCGAGGGAGAGAATGATCAGTCCCAGAAAGTAGAAAACCGCTCTTGCTGCGTTCTTCACAAAGATGCCTCCTTCTGACAGCCCGTCAATCATAGCGCCGGTTTTCCGCATTTGTAAATGGTCAAAAGCCCGGAGGCAAACCCGGAGACGAAAAAACCGTGAATGGGTTCAGACCGTCTCCGGATCGCCCCGGGCACCCTGTTTTCCCCGATCTGCCCTTCTGCCTACTGCTGATCGCTCTCTTTGTATACCTCTTTTGCGAGGTTAAAGACAGCCCAGGCCTTCGGCCAGCCGGCGTAGAAGGCCGTGTGGGTGATGATCGCCGCCATCTCCTTCTGTGTGACGCCGTGGGCCTTTGCGTTCTCCAGATGGTACTTGAGGGAGCTGTCCGTCACGCCGGATGCCATGAGTGCGACCACCGTGATGATGCATCTCGTCTTCAAGTCGATGTCTTCGTTGTTCCAGTTCTCGCCAAAGAGCACGTCGTCGTTGTAATGTGCAAAGTCCGGTGCAAATTCGCCAAGGGCCTTTCTTCCTGCCGTCTGTACAATCTTCTCTGCCATGATGACCTCCTTCTTTTCCCTGCGCAGGGATATTCCTGCAGAAAACAGTATGACAAAGCACCGTGGAAGAATCAATTGCCAGATCTTCTCCGGTGACGCTTATGCCACACAGGAACAGAAAGTGGACATTAGGGAAACCCGTTCTCCCACACCGTTCCGGACTTTTTCCCACTTAAAGTCCAGCTTTACATATCAGATGCCGGGATCTCTTAAAATAGTATCCAGCAACAGGAAATACACGGAAAGAACGGGAGGTTACCATGAAACTTGCACAGGCACTGCAGACAAGGGCAGATCTGAACCGGCATCTTTCGCAGCTGAAAGACCGGCTGATCGACAGCTCCCTCGTACAGGACGGGGAGAAGCCGGCCGAAGATCCGATGAAACTGATCCACGAGATGGAGGAGGACATCAAGACTCTCGAGAGTCTCGTGACGAAAATCAACCTGACGAACAGCCAGACCATGGTAGAGGGAACGACCCTCACGGCACTGCTCTCGAAGCGGGACGCCCTCCGGCAGAAAATCCAGATTACCCGCGCCTTTGTGGAGGCAGCGCGGGAGAAGGTCGACCGCTACACGGCAAAGGAGATCATCGTCCACAGCACGGTCGATGTCGCGGCCCTGCAGGGCAGTCTCGATTACCTTGAAAAGAAGCTTCGTCTCACCACGGACCTCATCGAGGAGACGAACTGGACGACGGAGCTTCTGGAAGAAGCGTAAAAAAGAGAACAAACGGGCATCTGGACCGGGGAAATGTTTGCAGAGGTTCTGCTGAAGGATCCGGCATACACGGACAGTCCGCTTCTTGCCCCGTACCGGGCAGGAGGAAACCGGTCTGATAATCCGTATATGAACTTCGACCTGGACTATTTCTCGAAGGGAAAGCCCTGCCACGCGGATCTGTCCTGCCCCTCCCTGCAGACGGCCATCGACATGATTCACCAGAACCACGGTGCCGCCGTCCTTGCTCATCCTGCGGTGAACCTAGGGGGAAAGAGCGGGAAGATTGAGGAGATCTGCGCCCTGCCGATCGACGGGCTCGAGGCGATGTCAAGCTATCACTCTCCGGATGAGGCCGCCTACTACACAGAGGCAGCCCTCCGCCACAACCTTGTTCTCACCTGCGGCAGCGACTTCCATGGAAGGCGCAGACCCTCGATCGAAGTCGGGACAGGCTGCCGGGAATCCGATGACCTCCTCGACCCGCTCCTTGCGCGGATCAGCTGGTATCAGTAGTCATGCTTACGCCCCCGCGATCCTGCCAGGAAAGATAAGGCTTTCTGTACAGCGATCGTACCCGCCCTGCCTCTTCAGCAGCCATCGACAGACTGCAAGGCGCTGATCCGGGCAGAACAAGTCATCCGAAGCCTGTTCTCTGACGAAAAGACCCTCCGCCAAAGCGGAGGGCCCCAACTATCCTGATGTATCAGATTGTTCCCGGCGTCTTCACACTGTGAAGCGCCTCTGCAATTTCCTCTTCCGAGAGAACCTCGGAGCAGACACTGCGGATTTCGTCCTCAGGGAGTCCCTTTGCGGCAAGCTTCCAGGCGATCTCCTGATAATCCTGCTCTCTCGTCTTCTTTTCCGTCTCCTCCCGCACAGCGCGGCCGTAAACATCCATGACTTCTCTCATGTGCACATCCTCCTTCTTCGTGATCTCCCTCATCCAGGGGCTCCCAAGATCAAATACAGCATTGTTCAAAAGCGCCGAAAGTGCCTGCAGGGCCTCCCACTTGTCCACCAGCGTGTCGTCTCCGTCCCGATCAAGGTCCGTCTTCCCGCGCCACGCCCGAATGACCAGGCCGAAATCGCTCTTGAAATTCAGGAGCTGCTCGTCCGTCAGCTTCCAGATCTCAATAAGCGGCAGCCGGTAGTCATTAACCGCCTCGAGGACGGTCTTATGGACTCCGGTATCGGATGCCAGACGCTCCTTCAGCGTCTTTGCACCATGCCAGAAATGATGTTCCTCACTGCCATAATAGTACACAAAGGTCAGCACCGGATACAACTTCTTCGCCCTTTCGATCCGGCCTTCGAGCTCCTGCTGCTTCTCTTCACTCTGATTCTTTGCCTTCTCCCTGTTCAGCGTCCGGACAAGATCCATCTCATTGCGCAGCTCGCGGTTGTACCCCACCGCATCGTACACCATGGAGCGGATGACCATGTTCGGATCCATGCTG
>OMXP01000084.1:663-20175 GCA_900315055.1 uncultured Lachnospiraceae bacterium | reverse complement strand
GGATGTTTGCGCACCCATTCAACTGGACCTATAGGACAACGCCTATCGGCGATTAGCTTTTTCGTTTTTATACACGGTTATTTTTGCAATGCAGTACTATTTTAAGATCGTCAGAACATTTTGAATCCGCCAGTTTTTTCCCTGCCCTGATGTCTCACGTGCGTCCCCTTGAAAAAACAAAAAACGGGGGAGAAATGCATGGCATCCCATGCTTTCTCCCCCCGAAGCGAGCTTCGAATCCGTCCGGGGTCTTCCAGCCCCGGTTCAGTATTTAATAATCGTCCATCTGGAGTGATTTTGTCAAGTTATTGCTACCCAGATATCTGCGCTCTGTTTATCTCTTCAGTGCCCGCACTGTGTCCCGCTCTTCTCCCTTGACCATTCTCGATTCCAGGATCTTCCGGACGGCAAGGTTTACCGTGCTGTCATCGAGAGTCGTCTTTTTGAGGAACTCATAGACTTCCGGTCTGTGGTGCAGGTACAGGATGGAGAGTGCCCAGGCAACGGCCATCTTCGCGTAGAAAGGCTGATCGGAGAGGGGTTCGAGTACCGCAAGGTCCCGTACCAGGTCCTCGTCGTCCGTGTAGTAGTTGAGTATCATCACACAGGCAAAGCGGACGGTGTACTCCTCTTTCGACTGAAACAGGGGCAGGAGGTACGAGAAGACTTCCTCCTTGTTCTTCTTTGTGAACTTGAGTCCCACCACAAAGCTGTCGCAGACGGACCAGTTGCGGATCTTCGGAAGAAATGCCGTGATGAGCTGCAGCCGCTCTTCGAGGGGACACTTCGCATATCCGATCACCATTCCCTGGAGCATCGTCTCCTCAAAGACCCCGTCCCTGGCACTTGCAAGGTAGTCCCTGAAATCTCCCTTTGCGATCTCCTTTGCCATCTGCCGAAGCTTCGGAAGGCGAACGCCAAGGATCTGTTCTCCTTCCGGCAGGAGATGGCTCGAAAACCTGCTGTATTCCGGCTCTGCCAGCCTTTCCAGTTCCTCCCGGATCCGGTCCTGATCGTACTCACTCATTGTCCGGTCCTCCAAAGCTCAGGATCTCATCGCCCTCATCGGTGAGGATGATGAATCTCCCGTCCGCATCCCGGTATGTGTGCGCCGGAATCTCGCCGTTCGATACGTGGTCCGTAAAGTCCCCCGGGTTCTCCAGAACGTCCGTTCTGCAGTCCAGGGCATCCTCGAGGTACTCCTGCAGGTTGTCCGCATGGATCTCCTCGTGGTGCTTTCGGTAGTGATAGTCCACGCTGTCGGACACCGCATCGAAGGTCCCGGCGTTCCAGCAGAGGTCTGTCAGCTGTTCGTCGGTATAGTAGATCTCCGGTGAGAGCAGAACCTCGCTCTCCTCGCCCGCATCGGAGAGAGTCACCGTGACGGCTGCCATCTCACTGGTTCCTTCCATCGGTGCCGCAAAGGACAGCGTTCCCGTCCCGTTCTTGGCCACGCTGATCGTGGTACCGGAAAGCTGTGCACTGTCGAGATCGCCATAGGCGGCATCCAGGCTTATTGTCACCCCCTCCGGATCCGGCGTTGCGGTGAGGAACACGCTGCAGTCCCCGATCTGGACCGTCTTGCTGTCCTCCTGTACCACAGGGTCAAGAGCAGAGACAGAAGCAGAGACAGAAGCAGAGACATCTGCATCCCCGGTACTTTCTGTGCTGTCCGCAGCCTCCGTGCTCTCGCTTCCGGTATCCAGAGCAGCCTGTTCCTGAGTCGTTGCAACCTCAGACGCACTCTGATCGCCCGTATCCCCGGTCCCGCCGTGCAGAACGGCTATAAGGACAATGAGAACAAGGATGGCCGAAACAAAAGTCTGGATCTTACGCTGACGGTCTGTCCTCTTATCCATCAGGCCGTCTCCTCCTTGCAGACATCAACGATCCCCTTTGCATTGGAGACGTCCTTCAGCTCTTCAATGGTAAACACGGCAGACGAGTAGGAATCTCCCGCCGCAGGGTAGACCCTGTCAAAGCGCTTTAACGAAGCATCGAGATAGACCTCGACGTTGTCTTTAACAGCAAACGGGCACACCCCGCCCGGGGCATGGCCGATCAGCTCCTCCACCTGATCTCTCGGGATCATGTGGGGCTTGCTGCCGAAGGCGTGCTTGAACTTGCCACCGTTTACTCTCACATCTCCTGCCATGACGATGAGCACCGGGCGGTCGTCCACCAGAAACGATAACGTCTTTGCGATCTGTCCCTCGGACACGCCGATCACCTGTGCCGCATGCTCTACGGTGTCGATGAGTTCGTCGTGAATCGTGATCCGGTCTGCATAGCCTTTTGCTTTGAGATATTCATGTACGCGTGATTCTGACATGGTCTTTCCTCTTCTTCCTCTTCAGTCCTGATCTGTTCTCTTCGATCTTTATTCTCTCCCAAGACAAAGGCTGCAGCGTTGCCGCTGCAGCCCCCAACATTCATGCATTATAGCATCCCGGAACATTCCCGGAAGACTTTATCTGTCCTCTTCTCCAAAGCTCTCCAAAAGGTTAACCATTTTAATCTTTCAGGCACCTCTTCTGGCTTTACCTCGGCATCCCTCTGTATTTCTCCCGCTCCTCGTCGATGGTCGGGATGACACCGGCCTGTCTGAAATCCGCCTCGGTGATCCGGTAGCCGTCCTTGCCGTGCTCCTTAACGGCATACAGCATGCGGTCGGCCACGTTATAGAGGGCCTCGTAACTCGGATAGGAACCGTGATTGATCGCACAGCCCATGGACACGCTCACGTGATCTCCGCTCTCACTGTCGAGGACGATGGTGTGCATCTTCTGTCGGATCATCTCGAGCCGCTGCTCCACGGAGTGGTAGTCCTCGATGCCGGTCGCATAGACGATGAACTCATCGCCGCCCATACGCATGACGACGTCATTACTGCGGAACGCCTGACTTAAGATATGCGCTGCGTCCTTGATGACCTCATCCCCCTTCGCATGGCCGTAAGTGTCGTTCACGTGCTTGAAGTAATCGATATCCATGAGGATGAACGTTCCGGACACCCCGTTTGCAAGGTAGGCACGGATCATGGCGTCTCCGCCTCTGCGGTTCATGATGCCCGTCAGGGCATCATGCTCAGCCGACTTGATTGCCATGTCAGACTGCCGCATGAGAAGAACTTTGCTGTTCATGATGCGGAAGTTCGAAGAAAGCACCACGCAGTCGATGATGATAAGACGCAGGATATCCTCCATGAAGATCGCAGGATCCGCAAGAAGGATCTTTAAGAGCACGTACAGACCGGACATCGAGAGATCGTAGATCAGCACCTTCTTCGGGCGGTCCATAACGTTTGCGATAAAGATCAGCATCAGGACCGGAAACAGAAAGCCCGTATCCTCCGGGAAGAACGCCGCCTCAAAGAACGCATCAAGAGTCAGAATCACGCCGCCCCAGATGTACATCGCCATGGTGCCGTTGGCCTTCAGATCGCTCCGGACACTTAAAAATATCGGAAGAGATCCCCCGAACACGCCGAGAAGGAAAATCGACTCCTCAAAAAAGCTCACCTTGACGAGGAGCAGCTGTGCCACCACCATGAAAAGGAAAACAAACGTCATGCTGATCAGCTGCCGCTGCAGTGACGCAAGGTTCTGCGCACTGATATCGCTCCTGAACGTCTCATAGACCTCGTCATTCACGTCCGCGTTCATGTATTTATTAAGGCGTTCCAGGAGAATACACTTTTCCTTAGCCCCTTTTTCCCTGGCCCTGCGACCGCTCATGAATATCAAAGCCCCCTTTGCCTTCCCCCGTTCTCAGCAATGAGTACAATAATCGAAATCAAAGATGTTCATAAATACTTCATAATCATACAGCAGAAACGTTTCCAGTACCACGTTCCACCTTCGTTTTCTCCCTTTTCACCCGAACAGGGAGGGAATATTCGTCACTTTCACCATCGTTTCAGGCACTTGTTTATCATTTCCGGAAATGTGTCAGCACTCTGACGGCGACCACCTCAAAACATGCTCCCGTCCAGGACCTCAAACACCCCGTGCCGCCCTGCGATCCCGGTCCCGTCGCACTCCTCGCACCCTGCTCCATGGCAGACCGGGCAGGGTGTCGGGGCAAGACAGACACCTATGGAGGCCAGCAGCACCCGATGAAGTTCTTCGTCCGATATTCCAAGGGAATGCAGTGCAGAAACCGCTTCCTTCGCACTGTCCGCACGTATTGTCCCGATGACAAGAAGACCGGACAAAGCGGCTGAAACACCAGCTCTCGCCGTTTCGGCGTCCCGGATCTCGTCGACTCCGATGACGTCCGGATCCTGAGAAAGGACTCCCGGAAGAAGCTCTGCCATCGCCGAGTTTTCCGGCCGCATCACCTGGAACAGGCCTCTTGCCTGCATGGATGTAGGGTCCGAGAGCGCGATGACGCTCCTTGTCTCGTCCTGTGCGTTGACAAGGAAGGATAAGAAGGCACTGGTCTTCCCGGACCTTGCCGGAGACGATACCAGGATCAGTCCGTGACTCTTCTGAAGGAGTGCCGATACCTGAGTCTCTGCTGTCCTGTCCATTCCAAGACCCGAAAGGGTCAGGAAATCCTGCGGAAGCGTGATCCTGCGAAGGTGCATCAGGTCTCCGCCGATGCAGTGGAGAACGGACACCGCATAGTCCACCTCGGAGTGAATGGTCCCCGTTGTCTCTCCGTCCCGGATCCCCGCCATCTGGCAGAGGCGCCGAAACAGCGCCGATGCAAGGTTCGGAGCACAGGTCATGACCCGGCAGAGCTTTCCGGACAGGCGCATGCGGATTGCCAGAGAATCCCCGTCCGGTTCGATGTGGATATCGCTTGCTCCCTCGTCCTTTGCCCGAAGCAGCATCGTCCCGGCAAAGCCTGCGGCAGCCGATGCTGTCGAAGCGCTGCTGTCCTTTGCGACAGTGGCCGCAGCAGGTGCTGAGGCAGCCATCTTTGCAGGTGCGGAGACAGTTCCCGTTTTCTCTCCTTCTCCCTGTTTCGTGGAAGGAGCAGCAGGTACCGTATCAGACGTTGCTGCATACTTTGCCAGTGCCCGCTCCATCGCCGCCCGGTGCGCGATCATGGGTACGACCTTCTTGCCGGAAAGATCCGATGCCTGTCCTCTTGCACAGACGTTCTGGGGATCTGTCATCGCAAGAAAGAGCGTATCCTTTGTCATCTTGACCGGCAGGATCTGCTGGCTTCTGCAGATATCCGCCGGGATGGCAGAAAGAACCTGGGCCGGGATCTTCACCCTGTCGAGATCTACCGGTTCAATACCAAGCTGAAGGCATAGCGTCTGTGTCAGCTGATCCTCATCGATGAGCTTCAGCCTCATCAGCGTCTCTCCGATCTTCTCGCCCGGCATCTTCTGCTTCAGTGCGTTATTCAGCTGTTCTGCTGTCAGAACCTTTCGGGAGACCAGCATATCTCCGAGTCTTCGCTGCTTCATGAGTGTCTTTCGGTCCGTATTGCGCTCACGAGAATCGCCATGGATCCCGTGGATGTATCCTTACTTACAAGATGCAGGTACAGCGTCTGATAGGAATCCTCGTCCTGTCTCTCCCGCTTTACCCAGTGTCCGGTCGCGGTGCAGTCCGGGATGGCAGACAGAATCGGTTCCCTCATCTCTTCCATCTGCCTTTCTCCCTCTGCAGCGTCCGTGATCGTGCGAAGAAGAGAAAGGCTGCCGCTCTGACCCTGACCATCGTTTCTGCTTTCGTTCTCTTCTTTGTCTTCTTTGTATTCCACTACGAGGCACGACAGCGCCCTCTGCATGCCGGTGATGGTATCACTCGAGAACTGAGCAAAGGGAGCCGTGAGGTCGAGCCGTGTGATCGTCTCGAGGTACGGCGTCCGCTCCGGGTTCTCATAGGCAAAGAACGCGCCGCCGGTCCGCTTTTTGAGCACGACATCAAGGGGCTGCGGGCGGTCAAAGTAGTAGCCCTGGAGTCTCCCGCACCCTGCGGCCTTCAGGAAGTCCTTCTCCTCTTTTGTCTCCACGCCCTCGGTCAGGGTGTCGATTCCGACACGGTCAGCCATGGTCAGGATCGAGCTGATGATGAGCTCGTTCTTCTTGTCGAAGTCCTTGAGGAAACGCATGTCGAGCTTGATGAGATCGAACTTCGTATCCTGAAGCATATTTAAGGAAGAATAGCCGCTCCCGAAGTCATCCATCCACACCTTGAAGCCCAGGGCATGGAAGGCATCGATGGCCTTGTCGATCCGCTCCGGATCCGCGGTATAGGCACTCTCGGTGATCTCGATGTCGAGAAGGTTGTGGGGGCAGTGGTACTTCTCGCACAGGGCTGCGATGAGGTGCGGCATGTCTCTGCCGTCAAAGTCGTTTCTTGAGAGGTTGATGGATACCGGTACAAGAGCAAGTCCTGCCGCCTGCTTGACCGCAAAGTCCTTCAGCACCTGCTCTGCCATGAACAGATCCACCTTGTAGAGCTGTTTATGCGCCTCCAGGACCGGGATAAACTTGTACGGGGCAAAGATCCCGATCTTCGGATCATCCCAGCGGGCCAGTGCCTCCTCCCCGCAGATCTCCTCCGTCATCGCCCTTGCAACGGGCTGATAGTAGACCATGATCCTGCCGTTTCGAAGGGCAGTGTCGATATGAGACAGAACGTAGTTCTCGTTCTCCACTTCCTCCTTGTAGGTCTCATCGTAGACCCTGACCGAATATGTGTGATCAAAGTCTCTGCTGTGGCATACCTCCCGCGCTCTGTCGCAGGCCGTGTTTACCGAGATCTTCCTGTCCACAAGGCAGACACCGCTCCGGAGGGACAGGTGGATCGTGTTGTCGTCCTGATCGTGATACGGGTCGAAGTCACTTACGGCATCGGTGGTCAGTTTCCGGCCGTAGGTGGTGACAAAGTAGTCGTTCAGAGCATCGATGATCCGGTCCCCGACGCTCTCCCAGGCATTGCCCTTTGTCAGGATGACAAAGTGGTCCTCGCCAAACCGGGCAGCAAGATCGTCCGGGAACACCTCCTTAAGGATCTTTGCAAAGGCTGAGAGCAGTGCGTCTCCTGCCGGGAATCCGTACTCCGCATTGAAGGCACGCATCCCCGTAAAGTCATAGTAGAGGATGTAAGCATTGCCGTACAGGGAATCCCGCTGCACGCACTGCGCTGCCCGCTCAAGAAAGTACTTGCGGTTGAACAGTCCCGTCTCATCGTCCATCCGGTCCACGTACAGGAGGCGGTGGTAGCTCCGTACCTCCTCAAGGCGGGAGGTCAGGACGACGCAGAGCGCCAGAAGTGCGCAGACAAAGCAGAGGGACAGGTGAATCATGTCGCTCTGAAAGACGTCAGATGGTTTGGAGACATAACAGCAGGGAATGAATACAGCGGTCCAGAAGAAAAGATCCAGGAGCACATGCCAGGGCACGTCCAGGATCAGGATCGGCATCGTGGTGAGAAACAGAAGGTAGCTCAGAGCCCAGCTCTCGGAGTCGAGAACCGTGTTGGTAAACAGAGCTACCAGCATCACCGGGGTCTCGAACAGGTACAGAAGGGCGGTGGCGTGATGAAAAGGACGCCGGCCCTTCTGACTGCGGAAAAGAAGCCAGCAGAAAAGAGCGGCAACAAAACAGACCAGCACCTCGTTGATGATCACGACAGGAAGCGGGGAGCTGTCGCACTGGTTCAGGATATTCAGTGCGATGATGACAATGCAGATGCCGGGGTAGAGATACAGCGACTGCTGATTGCGGGCACTGATCTCGTCCCTGCACTCCTTCAGATCGGGCGCAAGAAGCCATTGGATGAATTTCCGGATCACCTTCTGCATAAACATCACTCCAAAAGAAAAACCTTCCCCTGCATAATAGCACGGGAAGGTGAAGGGAACAATTGACAGACCGGTGTATGACAGCAAGCACAGAGTTTCAAAGCACTGCTTCGACACTCTGCCCGGATCTGTCAGATCTTTTTAAGCGACAGGAATCCTGGAAATCCGTCCTCACAGGGTGGCGTAGATCGCCTTGATTTTGGTCCCCCGAAGGACCACGATCCAGTAGCGCGGCGTCTTTGACCCTAAGGTAAACGTGTCCGGCGTATCGGAGTTGCTCGTCATCGTGGTGCTCTTTGTCCAGTTCTCCGGCTCTTCTCCTCCATCCTCATCTACGACGTAATAGATCGAGGGCTGTGTCTTTGTGATGTCCGTCAGGGTATCCTGCTTTGTGTCATACATGTACCAGATATCGCCGCTCTTGTTGTCGTTCTGATAGGCAATGATGGACTCGTGCCTTGCCTCGATTGCATTCAGGCGGTTCGTGGACAGGTTGCTGGCACTCACTCTGCCGCGCACAAAGGAAACCACAATCAGCGCCATCATCGCAAGGATGGCGACCAGCATCAACACAATCCAGAGCGCAATACCGTTTTTCGATCTTACTTTTTCTCTCATGTATGCCTCCTGCCTTTCTGTCCCCGTAAGATACTCTTTACTCTCCCCGCATCAGTTCTCATACCCGAAATATTCTTCCGGCATGCCATCCTGAAGGAGAATCACCCAGGTATCATAAACCGAAACGCCGGGATTGCCGCCAAGAAGGGAATTCATGTCAAAGCCCACGCTCCTCTGCCACTTCGACAGATCCGTCTCTTTCGTTGTAAAATCCGCGCCTTCCGGCAGGGAAAAGAGCTTCGTGCACTCCTTTGTCGAGACCACGTACTCATAATAGCCGTTCCCCTCGCCCCTTGAAAGAACAAGGTCCATCGCCGCCTGCCGTGCATCCGCTGCATTATCCCGGTTCATCTGCACCCGTGAATCAAGAAGAAGGTTCGAGAGAATCGGTCCTGCGATGAGAAGCAGCATGACGACGACAATGACAAGCCCGAGCACCTCCAGGAGCGTAAAGCCGGACTTCAAGTCTTTTCGTATCCTGTTGTTTCTGGCAATCCTCATCCCCGAAACGATCTCCCCTCTACGGGGTAAATTATCGCCGGAATGAGGTGTGAATTCAATGACTGCGGCGTCATTTCCCCTCGTCCTCCTGCAGCCTGAGAATCCTCCCCTTCCTCTTCTAGCTTCCCGGCACCAATGCCCTGGAACAGATACAACCAGTCTGAATCCACACGGTAACCGGATCCTGAAGGAATCTTCCCCGGCAGTCAGGCACACGGAAGGCATGCCGGCACCCACGCTGACCACCCCGCACGGGGCAGGCAGAAACCGTGCAAGGGAAGACACATGACTGTCCCGTGATCGCACCGACCAGAGCGGCGGTAACAGGAGAAACGGGAAGTTTCCGGAACGCAAAAGTCCCCGGAGCGTGAAAACTCCAGGGGCTGTCATTATCGACATGTTATTGAGCCGGACGCCGTGCAATCAAAGTGCTCTGCTCAGGACTGCACGCCTTCCTGTACGGCCTTCACTACATCAGATCGGTACCGTTCTCTGTCAGAACCGCTCAGGCCAATGAGATCTGCAGTTTCATCGTACGTCAGATGCCGTTTCTGCATGATATTTGCCATTATCTCAACAGTACTCTTATCGGCACCTATTTGGATGTATTCATCAATGACAGAACACACGTTGTTTCCTCCAGGATATTCGGTCGCTCAGGACTGCATCACCTTCTCCACTGCTGCCCTGCACCGCTCTTTCTCGTCATCACCAAGTCCCAGATATTCTGCAACCTCATCATATGTCTGATGATGCCTCCTCATGACACCGGCAACAATTTCGACGACGCACTCATCGGCGCCTTTTTCCATATCCTGATCAATCACAGAGCACATACCGTCTCCTTCCGTCCCGGCCGCTCAGGACTGCACAGTCTCCCGCATGGCCTCCTCTACGGCAGACCGGTACTGCTTTCTGTCAGAATCGCTCAGACAAAGAAGATCAACAGCTTCATCATAGGTTATCTGACGTTGCTGCATGACATTGACGAGTATCTCAACCGTTCGCTTATCTACACCCTTCTCAATGTATTGATCTATGACAGTACACATCGTGACTTGTCCTCCCTTCTTTGCGATGTCTGGGTAAATCTCGTTAAACCTCTGATCTCCGGTCAGCGCGCTCATGAGATCCAGAAATGCCCGCACATGGTCGATTACTGTTTTGCTCGGCTGATAGGATCTGTCCTTCCGCATCTGGTTAAAGTAGTCGAGGATGATCCTGAAGTCTCCGTGGAAGAGGTCGAGCTGCTCATCACTTAGCCATGCCGCCTCAAACACATGGATCCTGTAGTCCGGGATATACTTCCTGACGCGCTTTCTCTCCTCCGGTTTGAGGCTCCTTAAACACTTCCTGTCAAACCATTTCCTAAGGCTTTTTGCTGTGTTCCACCGGGTCTCATATCCGAAGTACAGCACGAAGGTCAGGACAGGGAACCTTCCCTCCTCGTGCTCGATCTGGTGCCGGTAGGTTGCAAAGTCATAGCCCATGACACGCACCGGCATGTCCCGGTCCGGGGCTGTCTGGTTCTCCACCCCGAAGATTGCCATGCAGATCAGCCCGTCCTCCTTCCAGAGCTTTGCGACATCGCGCTCCTGCCCCCGAAGGACGCCGTCCACCCGGTAAGCAGAGTTCGGATTCACTTCCTGCAGATCCTCCGGCTTCACGCATGTACAGCCCTGAAAAAGGATCCCGTTTACGATGTCCGCGAAGACATCATTGTAGGCCTCCAGCTGCTTTTCGGCCTTGTCTTTTTCTCCCATGTTCTCTCCTCCTATGGTATCACAGTCGGTCAGCAGTGTCAGTCTTTGCCTGTCTTGCAGGCGGTTCGGCGTGCCAGTGAAATTATTAATTAATAATCACATTTCATATCATAAAAGTACCGTATCCTGTCGTTTCACGTCAAGTTATTTTTTCATTTTTATTATCTTGCCTTCTGAATTATTTATGTTTCTCTTCTTCGCCTACGACCCTTTTCTTCCCCTGTTCTTCTCCTTTTCCCCGCTTTTTCCGTCCTGTCGTTTCCGACACTTGCTCCTTCCCGGGGTTTTGTCCCCCGGCGCCTGTCCTTTTGATTTCGGCCATCAAAAAAGGAGGGCCGGCGCGCTTCCGGTCCTCCTGGTCTTTCATTTCACTCTCAGTTGTCTGCTCTCTTCTCTCTCTGCTCTTACTTCTCTTCTTCTGTGCTCTCTTCAGCCCCCGAAAGGAGTCTCTGATAAGCCTCCACGGGCTCCGACATGGCTGCCTTCTCCTGGAGCCTTCGGTGCTCTTCCTGCAGGGATTTGGACACCAGGAGCTCTTTTACGAGACGGATCAGGCTCTTCGCATCCGGAAAGACATGTTCCGGAGCTACGTACTGGGCACGGTGGAGCGTCCCCTGAAATCCCAGGATCAGCAGGCGGTTTGCAAAGGCTCTTTTGACCGCGTCTTTGATCTCACTTCCGTAGTTGATGTCAAAGTACCAGCCGCACTCTGTAAGGAGATGGCCTATGATCTTCCCCGTAGCTGCAGGGTAGAGATGGACGTTCGGGCAGGATCCGAAGGAGAGGAGCTTTGCTGACATCTCGGTGATCGCAGCCACATGGATCTGCATTTCAGGCAGTCCCTTCACCACCTCCTCCAGCGATTCGATCTGATCGGAGTTGGTGAGGATCAGCACCTGATCCATCTGTCTCTTCCCTGTGTCAAACCCGTACACGAAGCCGAACGGCTGGACCATCCTGTCGGAAGCGCCAAGGGACAGGAGCTTCCTGCAGGATTCCCGGTTCTGGACGAGAATCTGCCCGGTCTTTGACTTTCCCTCAAGGATCATCTGCATGTTGCAGGGGATATCGGGTCTTGGATTCTCCTTTGCCATCATGAAGTACCGGTCCTTTCAGATCCTCCCGGATCCTCTTTTTGTGCGGCGGGACAACGAGGACTCTCTTGTGATAGACACGGTAAAGCTCCGCCCCTGCATCCGAAAACGTGCCGCTCATGCCGCTCCTCTTCGGAAACATGAGAAAGTCACGAACCACCAGCTCTGCCGGTGGTCTGGAATGCCGCCCCCCGTCACAGGCTCTCCTGCAAATGCTTACTGAAGTCACCCCGGGCAGGACAGGAAAGACCCGGCATGCGCCGCATTCAAACCGATGCACACATGCCGGATCTTACCTTGGCATATTCGACAGGACAGCCAGCCTGCCGCTCTCTTTCCCCCGCCGGTTTCTGCTTTACCGGGCAGGCAATGAGACGGTCTCTCTTCGCTGCTCCTCCTTCAGGGCGCTCTCCCGGCGCATGATCTCATAGATCTCCTGCTTCATCTCAAAGAACCCCGCCTCCGGAAGACTGCTTTGTCCCTTCCGGATCCTGTCCTCACTTTCCGCAAAGCTGTGCGAGTAGAAATACTGTTTCCGGTTCGTATCCCCTCCGAACGTATCCAGGTACGTGTGGATGGCATCATAGTAAACAGGATGCATGCGAAGGCTCCCGGCTGTCACATTCCAGAGACCGGAAGGGGCGGCATCCTTATAGTCGGTGTACCCGATGGAGCCGAAGAGCTTCTTTTCAAGCCGCAGATTCTCCCGGACGAGCATCAGTGTCCTGCCAAGAAGAGTCCTGCCATCCCCCGGATCCCCCACTCCCCATCATTTGGCGCGCACTCGCACAGAAGATCGTCCCCGGTAGACAGGAGAAGATCTGCAAGGGTGGGATTGGAGGCAAATTTCGAGAGGAGACCACGCTCCATGATGTGGCCCTTGAGCCTGTCCCAGAGAGGTCCGCTGAAGGCCTGGATTCTCTCCCCTCCGATCTTCTTGCATTTCTTCGGATCCGAACTCTCCATGATCCGCCGGCACTGATCTGCAGCCCCGAACATTGCCATCTTCTGGTACATCATGTACTGCTCGGAGTTGGCATAGGGGATTCCGGCGTAGGTAAACGATGCCGGATACCAGTTGCTGAAGGCTCCGTACGGTTCGTCGTACTCATGATAGAAACCGGTCACCGGCATGGTCAGGTGATCGTCCGAAACAGGCCGCTGTCCGTCGAGGACCTGCAGTCTTCGAAGAAGAGACGGCACCTCTCCCCGGGAGGCGCTCTGCAGCATCCCCACGACCTCTTTTCCGTCAAGAAGAGACGAATCTGTTCCCGGAACCGGGATCTTTGCCTCCGGCAGCTGATACTCCCTGTGAGCGTTCAGGAACTTTGTGATCTCTTCCGACAGATCCTGCTCTCTTCGTCTGTTCTCTCCTTCGAGCACAAAGCCCGAAAGAAACCTTGTCAGTGTTTCGTACATGATAAACCTCTCCCTGCTGCATCCTGCCATCTGCTGACGGAAACCCCGGATCCGTTACTGCTCCCCTTCCGCAGTGGTCTCGTCCGTACTTTCCGTATTCCGCGTTCACGAAGTCCACATGCACGTTGTCGACGGGGGTACCGGCATAAATGTTGTAGAGCCCGCCGTCCATGTACAGGGCCATGACCATGAAGGACTCGGAAAGACTAAGATCGGTCGACTTCGTGGTCACGGTAAACACCGTATAGTCATCATTGTGGTCAACCGCCGTGATGTTCGGATAATCCTCAGACCCGACCATGTCCTGAAGGGAACTGTCAATGCTCTCCTTTATGCCATCCATCATCTCCTGATGCTTCTTCTTTGTCATGACATAGGTGACAGATCCGTCCTCATTGAACTTTGCTTCCCTGATTCCCTCGTCTTCTTTCGCTTTCTTCAGGGAATCCTCCGTGATGCCGAGGGTATCGACATAGTCCGCGGGAATCGTCATCGTGACACTGAACAACCCCTTGTCCACCTTTGCACTGCCGACGGCCTCCAGTTCTTTGTCCGCTTCCTCGATCTGTGAATCCGCAGAGCCGGTATCTTCCTCTGTGGTTGCTGTCGAATCCGACACCGGCCCTTCCGTATCCGCAGGATCCGCTCCTGTTGTCGATTCCTCTGACTGCTCCGTCAAAGCATCGGTCTGTTCCGTCTCCGCACTCTGTTCCGTTGTCCCTGCTGTCTCAGAAACCGCAGAGCCGGCATTTTCCGCAAGAATCCCGTCCTCTGCCGTCCTCTTCTCCCCGAACAGGGTCCCGTTCATGACCAGGGACAGCACCAGTGCCGTCGCACCGATCATCATGATGCCGACAGACAGGGCCTTTTCCTTTTGCAGAATGATGCTAAGAATCAGAACGATCACACCCGCCGCTGCCGCGGCAATCCCTCCGTACAGCAGTATCGTTTCAGCACTCATCTCTCTCCCCTCGTTTTCTGTCTTTCTTCCAAGCGCCGTATCCATTCCGGAGCGGCTGCCTGATTCCATGATAGTCTCCCGGGGGAGGGAGTACAATTGCGGGCTGAAAACAGAAGGAATATCCTCTTCCTGTCGTCCAAGCTGTCAGGGAGCTTTCAGAATTCATCTTTATAGCCCAAAAGACACAGTCTCTGTGGTATGATGATGTCATTGCAGGGAGGTTTTCACGTTCATGGATATCAACAAGAAACTGACCGCGCTGAGTGTCATCATCGCTGCAGTTGTCGTCATCGGCATCGCAGGACTCGAAGCGCAGGATAAGGCAGAGGCAAGAGAAGCGGCAAAGACCATTGCCGCCCAACAGGCACAGGAAGCGGCAACCGCAGAAACGACTGAGGAAGCTGCCGCAGAAGAGACAACAGACGCCGCACAGGAAGCATCGACCGAGGCGTCCACGGAAGAGACCACCGAGGCCTCGACCGAAGAGACGACCATCGAAGAGGCCGATAACCCCTATGGCATCACCGACATGCCGGAAACCACCATGCACACCACCACCGGCATCAATGTCCGGAACATGCCCACCAGCGACGGTTCCGAGGTCCTTCGCCAGTATCAGCCCGGTACCGACATCGTCGTCAACGGGTCCGAGAGCGGATATGACGGCACGGATACCGTCTGGTACCGCGTAAAGACCACGGATGACTCTGAAGCCTATGTGAACGGCTCCTTCCTTGCAGACGGTCCTTACACGAGCGAGGAGAGCTCCGGCGCGGCATCAAGTACGACGACCTCTGCAAGTAACAGCACGACCAGACAGCAGACGACAACCTCGTCCACGACAAGCCGCAGCAGCAGTACAAGAAACACCAACACCAATACAACGACCACGGCCAGCAACACCGCAGCCAGTACCACCACGGCGAATACGACAGCCAACAACACGGATACGACCACCACAACGACCACGACGGACACCAACACCGCCGCAGCCGCTGATCAGGCGGCTAGCACCACAACGTCCGATGCCGCAGCAGCTGCCGTTGCAGCAGCGCAGCAGATCGCGGCACAGCAGGCGGCAGCCGCCCAGCAGGCCGCAGCCGCAACCGACACCGGTACCGCTACCACAACGACGACAACCACAACAACGACCGACGCCACCGCAGCAGCTGCAAACGCAGACGCCGCCGCAGCGCAGTAACATTTCCCCAGGAACACGTAAACGGCTGATCCCCATAAAGGACCAGCCGTTTTTTCATGCCAATATCGAACATCAAACGAAGCAGCGACCCGGGACAGAGAAACACACAGGAAAGCCCTCAGTGATCAAAGTCCCAGGGCGTTGGCACCCGCTTCTCTTTGAGCTTCTCCTTCGGATTGCGGATCTCCAGGGCCTTCTGTGCCTCGGTCTCGCTTGGATACAGTCTGCTCTCCCGGATCCGCATCGCCCCGTGCCTGATCCGTACGGTCACAAAACCGTCCTCAGAGGACAGGACTGTGACCGGGGTGACCATGTTGTTGTTCTCAATGATCCAGCAGACCTCGTTCTTCTGAAACCGTGCCATCCATCTCTCCTACACACCAAATGTCTTCGCCGCAAGACGCATGTTCTCCCGGACCGGGACATGGAAGGGACATCTCGTCTCACAGGCACCGCACCCGATACACTCCGAGCCATGATGGGCAAGGACACTGTAATGCTGTGCCACCGTCTCCGGAACGGATCCCTGTGCTCTTGCAAGATTCAGATACCTTGTCACATCCGCCACCGAGATCCCCACGGGACACGGTGCACAGTGACCGCAGTACATGCAGTGCCCCTCCCAGCGGATCATCGGCATGGAGGCAAGAGCCCCTGCAAAGTCCTTCTGATCTTCCGGCGCATCAGAGTACTTTCCGTCCTCAGCAAGCTCCCCGACAGACCTTGCCCCCGCCATCACCGAGGCTACCCCCGGTCTTGAGAGCGCATAGGCCATGCACTCATACGGGGACAGGCTTACCTTTGCCGGGGAAACGTCCGCATGCAGGAGATCTCCGCCTCCGAACGCTTTCATGACATCAATCCCGACACCCTGCCGCTCACAGGTCTCGTACAGCCTCTGACGCTCGGGATCCATGTTCAGGAGAGGATGCGAATACGCACTCTCCGCCCACAGCTGCTCCACGTCCTCTCCTGCAGGCTGCAGATCATAGCAGGGATTGACGCTGAACAGAAGGACCGATAGATCCTTTTCCTTAATCGCCTCCAGGGCAACCTCCGGGTTGTGGGACGACAAGCCGATGTGCAGGATCTTTCCCTCGTCCTTCAGCTTCCTTGCAATCGGCAGGATGTCCCGCTTACAGACCTCCCAGTCCGACAGGGCATCCACGTACAAGACGAAGCCGCTCCTCGAATCCCCTCTTCGTCTCCTCTACGTTCCTGGTTCTTAAGTACTGCCCGTTCTTCCAGACCGCACAAAGGTGCTGCTGCAGAACAAACTTATCCCGCCGGCCTGCAATCGCATAGCCGAAGTTCTCAAGCAGTGCCGGATCCGGGGAATAGAAGTCCATGAAGTTGATCCCGAGATCCTCCATGGCGTCCACAAGCGCCCGAACCTCCGAAGCACTCTTCCCGACAAATCCCTCACAGCCGACACCGACCTCACTGACCGACAGGCCGGTCCTGCCAAGTTGACGATATTTCATGTGACCTCCCAAACAATAGTCAAAGAAAATAAAAAGAAAACAAAACGGCCGATGCGAAACTCTGCTTCCTGGCAGCGCTCTGGCATCGGCCATCGTTGTATTTGTTATTCTATCAGTTTCACCAACCGTAAAAAGGCGTTTCGATCCTTCCTCGTAAGCTGGCATAAAATCACTATTTCAAACTTCTAGCAGCTGTTTTCACTGGCATCCACTCGATTTGAATCTGATCCCCAATAATCTTTGTCGTGCTTCTATCATCATCATCGATCAATCCCGAGTTTTCATCAGAATTAGCGATTTTTCCACCGTCAACATAGAACGTTCCCGTTACAACGTTATCCTTAATGTTGCCATTGAGATCACTTGTATGCAGCAAGCCATCCACATCATCCTTAGATCCTACATCAGATGTTTTGCCATAGCCGGTAAGACCCTGAGCAGTAGTTGCATCTGCCACTACACTGCCTGTCGATGCGTCGTAGCAAAGGGTATGAGTTTTTCCATCAATATATGTCTCCGGGTAGGTCAGGATATACGCAACTATTGCTGCCTTTCCGGCTCTTGCATTCGCAAGGTCGACCGCAACCCTTGCCTTTCGAAGCTGTGCCGCAAAGATGGGAATGCTGACCGATAACCATCCCTCGGTTCCAAACTTTCTCCCTGTGCCATCATATCATAATTGCACCGCTTTTTCGTGGGCAAAATTCTGTGGAACCTGCACGAACTTACGGCGCTTATCCGTTCAGAGTGCCTGTTTTCCCGCGTCTTTGTTCCGCATCTGTTCCTTTTCCCAACGACAAAGGCAGGACCTGTCCTGCAGATCCTGCCCTCTGAAGATGTTCTGTTGCTGTTTCCTCTACTTCTTCTCGAACGTTGCCGCCACCTGCGTTAAGAGTTCCCGGATCGGGAGATGCTGCGGACATACTCTCTCGCACCGGCCGCACTTGATACAATCGCTCGCCTTTCCGTGACCGAGGGTCAGTACTTCGTTATAGTAATAGTCCATGTTCCATCAGGATGTTCTTCGGACAGTGGTTCTCCTCGACACAGTAGTGACATGCCGTGCAGGGAATAGCCTCAAGGGCTTTGTAGCAGTCCGCGGCCTTCTTTACGGCTGCCATCTCCTCCTCATCGAGCGGCCTGAAGTTTTTCATGTAGGAGATGTTGTCCCTTACCTGCTCGGTCGTGCTCATGCCGGAGAGCACCATGCGGATCCCGTCGAATCCTGCCGCAAAGCGGATTGCATAGGAGGCGTTGGAATGCTTCGTTCCATTCTTTGCATTGAGGTCATCATAGATCTTCTGCGCCGCATCCGGGAGATTGACCAGAGTTCCGCCCTTCACAGGCTCCATGACAAGGATCGGCTTGTTGTGCTTTCTTGCAGCCTCGTAGACCTTCCGGCTCTCCACCGAGGCGTCCTCATAGTCCAGGTAGTTGAACTGGATCTGCACGATCTCAATCTCCGGGTGCTCCGTCAGGATCTGATCCAGGACCTCCGCCTTGTCGTGGAAGGAAATCCCGAAATGACGGATCTTTCCCTCTTTCTTCAGCTCACATGCGATCTCGTACGCATGACAGCGCTGGAACTTTTCATAGTTTGTCTTCCCCTGTGAGTGCATGAGATAGAAATCGAAGTAGTCAACGCCGCACCAGGAAAGCTGCTGCTCAAAGAACGGCCGGATATCCTCTTCCCTCTTGAAATACGACTCTGTCAGCTTGTCCGTAAGAAGATAGCGGTCCCTGGGATACCGGCTCGTCAGAGCTTCGCGCAGTGCAAGCTCCGAGAGGCCGTTGATGTATCCGTGGGCGGTATCGAAATAATTGAATCCCTCGCTCAGGAAAAGATCCACCATCTCTTTGAACTGCGGAAGGTCCACTGCTTTGTCCTTCATCGGAAGCCTCAGGCACCCAAAGCCCAAATACCTGTTCATTTCGGGGAAAGATGTATCCAACGTTCCTCTCCTTCTCTCCTGTACAAAAAAACGCTCTGATACCGGGTGAACGTGATTGACCGACATCAGAGCTGCTGTGGAACCACAGAGCTTATGATAAGCCACCCTGGAAAAACTCGATCTCCTCACCGACAGGCCCTGTGGCAAATGCCATGCGAAGCTTGTACGGCGGATTGCTGTCGAGTGTTACAAAGCCGGGCTCGGTAGTGATCGGATACCCCGCCTCACGGACAGCTTTGACGCAGCCGTCCACATCGTCGGTCGCAAGGGCAAAGTGGCGGATTGCGCCCTGCGGAAGATCGGTAGTATCCTCTGTGAACACCTCAATGCCGCCGTTTCCAGTGTCAAACGTGATGCAGGGGTGCTTCTCGTCTCCCCAGCTTCTGATGATACCAAGTCCCAGAACCTCGGTGTAGAAGTGCTTCACCTTCGCAAATTCCTCTGCGTCCTTGCACTTGATACATACATGCTCAATACCTTTGACCAGCTTGCTCATGAGTTCTCCTTTCTCCTGTACCACAGGAGTCAACAGATTGACTGTTTCGCTTTTCCCTATTATATGATGCCGTGGACAAAAGGTCCACGCTCCTAAAGGTTTAGAGGATGTTCAATTCCTTTAACCTCATCTATAATGGTAGGTACGTGAGGTACCTGCTATGCAACGCAAGAACGACGTTCGATACAAATCCGAGCCAATGATCTATCAGCTGACACTGTCACCGCGGGCCTATGCCGAGCTCAAG
>OMXP01000084.1:0-612 GCA_900315055.1 uncultured Lachnospiraceae bacterium | reverse complement strand
CAAGAAATCTCGTCCCGGGATCCCGGTCAACGTACTGATCGGACTCATGATCATTGCCGACATGCAGAAATGCACGTTCGAACAGGCTGCGAAAAGAACTGCGTTCGATTTTGAAATCAAGTATGCGCTCTACCTTGATGATGCCGACTTCGACTTTGAAACCTGCTACAAGACAATCCAGCGATTCCTTCACAAGTGCGTTGTCTATGAGGCAGAGCATGATGTCGATCTGATTCATGAATGCTTCATTGACCTCACGAACAAGCAGAAGAAGATCATGGGAATCAATGGACGCCTGATGAGGATCGACAGCCTCATGATCGACGACAACGTCAGGACCATGACACGGGTGGATCTGCTCTACACAGTCATTGAAGACGAAGTCCTGGAGCTTGCGGGCATCGTCAGGAAGCGCCCGAAACAAACATACACAAAGATTCCTTTCCGTAACCCCCAGACGGAAGGTCAGCTCAGTTTCAATGCCGACGGCCTTCTCTCTGAGGAAACCAGCGACTCCGAAAACAGCGATTCTGCATCGGAGGACGATAACGTTGATACTTTGAAGAACCGCTCTCTGGACGAGGTGAAGGAACTGATAGCAAACAGTTCCTG
>OMXP01000082.1 GCA_900315055.1 uncultured Lachnospiraceae bacterium | reverse complement strand
TATTTGAACCAGGCGTCCACCCACGACATAGTACTGGCGATGGTGGACGCCGATATTTAGCATCGTTTAGAATAAAGAATGATTGCGACGCTACACTAGGATTTCCTGGATTTTGAATAGTCCGGCTTCATATCTTTTAGCATCTCCACGATCTCGCAGTAGTTCCGGTAGCGGATCGGGGAGATCTTCTTCTCCTTCAGTGCCTCCTTGACCGCGCAGCCTGGCTCCGAAATGTGATTGCAGCCTGCAAACCGGCAGTGCGGTGCAAAGGGAGCAAACTCCTCGTAGTAGTTCTTCACCTCATCCGCCGCAACGTCTGCAAGATAGAGAGAGGTAAAGCCCGGCGTATCGACAAGGAACGTATCCTCTCCTGCGGCAAGAAGCTCCACATGGCGTGTCGTGTTCTTCCCTCTTGCAAGCTTTTTCGAGAGCTCCCCGGTCTCCATGGACGCCCCGGGGATCAGTTCATTGACAAGGCTGGATTTCCCGACGCCGGAGGGACCGGTAAGAACGGTGGTCCTGTGGAGCAGCACCTCCTTAATCTCTTCCAGGGAGCTCTTCTCCCGGACAGAGATGAAGAATACCCGGCAGCCGCAGGATTCATAGGTGCCTTTCAGCTCCTCAAGATCTTCCCTTCGCGCAAGGTCCGTCTTGTTGAAGCAGAGAATGGCAGGCAGGTGTCTGCACTTCATCTCAATGAGGAACCGGTCCAGCATGTTGTAGGAAGGAGCGGGATTCGTCACCGCAAAGATCAGGCAGGCCTGATCGACATTGGCGACATTGGGACGCACCAGTTCGTTCTTTCTTGGAAGAAGCGCTGTGACGTTGCCCTCCTTCGGGTCGGATACGACATCCGTGATGTCAATTCTGACGTCGTCCCCTACGAGAGGCTTTTGCCCGAGGGCGCGGAACACCCCCTTTGCCCGGCACCGGTAAATCGTGCCGGATGCATATACCTCGTAGAATCCCGCGATGCTCTTGATGATTTTCCCCTGAATGCTTCCTTCCATCTTTCCTTCTCAAAAAGCGGTGGGCCCCGAAAGAGACTCACCGCCTTTTTACTGTCTATTCATCGGGCGTGAAGTTGATCACGCGGGTTATGGTCTGCGGACTCGTCGTCCCGGCCGTCTCGACCTGTTCTCCGGTGCTCGGATCCGTTGTGATGGACGACGCTGTCGTATCCGTGTAGCTCATCTGCAGCGTGCCGCTGCTTGCGGTCAGTCCCGTGAACGTACGGTGCAGAGGGAACTCCGTCCCAGACACCGTCGTGTTGAGGAGCGTCACGTTGTCGGATGTGATGAGAACCACATAGACCTGTGTCGTCGAGGGATCGAAATTCGGGTCCTCGTCGGCCGGCGATGTGATGTAGCCGTCGTAGCTGTAAGTCGTCGGTGTTGCTTCCTCGCCCTTCGAGACCTGCAAATCCACGCTTGTACCGTTCTGCACTTCCGTGTTCGCCGCTACCGACTGGGTCACCACCGTGCCCTGCTCGGAACTGCTGTACACTTCTTCCACCGTGCCGACGGTCAGACCCAGCTCTCCGAGCTTTGCCACGGCGGCATCGCGCTGCATGCCGGTCAGATCCGGCATCGGGATTGCCGCGGCGCCGGTGCTGATGGTGATTGTGATCGTGGAATCTGCGGGGACGGACTCTCCGCCCTGAGGATCCTGGGATATGACGTTGCCCTCGTCCACCGTGTCGGACGAGTCCTCCTTCTTGACCACCGAAAAGCCCTTGCGCTCAAGGAGCGAGACGGCAACCGCCTCCTCCTGCCCGGTGACATCCGGCACTTCCACGCCGTTCTCTCCGGTGCTCACCGTCAGGGTAACAGAACTTCCCTTTGCGACGGACACGCCGGCCTCCACGGAGCTTGCCATGACGACGCCGGAATCATAGTCCGATGACTCCGCATATTCCACCTCCGGGGTGAGTCCCAGATCCTGCAAGCTCTGTCTTGCACTCTCAAGGCTGACACCGACAACCGTCGGCATGGGCACCGTATCGGTATCCGCAAGGGACGCCTCCTCGGAACTTGCCGTGTTTGATCCGATGCTGAACAGCCCAAGGCGAGAGGCAGCAAAGACCAGAAAGATCAGTGCCACCACCGCGGCCGCAAGGATCGCGAGGATCGTCACCGACCGCTCCTTGTGCGGATTGTATCCGGACCGTGACCTCGAATCGTCCTCAAAGTCCTCGCCATAGCTGTCGTCATAGCGGTTTCTCGCACTGTTCTTCCGAAGCGGCTGCGTGATCTCGCCGCTTTGTCTTGTCTTTCTCGGAGCCGAATAATGGCTGTCCTCATAGGAAGGATCTGCCCCGTAGGAAGCATCCTCATAGCCTTCTTCCTCGTAGGGACCCTCTCCGTACTGTGCTCCGTCGTCATAGCCATCCTCGCGGGCATAGGACTCGTCCCCGCTCTGGAGCTGCTCGTCTCTTGCATAGCGGATCTGCTGCTGTTCACTGCGATCGGCAAGGCGCGTCGCGCCCTCCTCATCGGGATTGATCACGCGCACGAAATCATCGTCCGGGTGGATCAGGGACTGCTTCAGGTCCTTGATGAGCTCCTCCATGTTCTGGTAGCGGCGGTCCGGGCTCTTCTCGCAGCACTTTAACACGATCTGTTCGACCGAGCGCGGTATATCCGGGACATACTCCCTCGGCGATGGCATCGGTGTCTGGATCTGCTTGATCGCAATCGCCACCGTGGTCTCCCCGTTGAACGGAACCCGGCCGGTCAGCATCTCGAACATGGTAATGCCCAGGGAATAGATATCGCTTCTCTCATCGGAGTAGCCGCCACGCGCCTGCTCCGGCGAGGTATAGTGAACCGATCCCATGACATTGCTGGTGATCGTGTTGCTGGTTGCCGCCTTGGCAATTCCGAAATCCGTGACCTTGACCTTGCCGTCCTTTGAAATGATGATGTTCTGCGGCTTGATATCGCGGTGAATGATGTGATTCTTGTGAGCTGCCTCCAGGCCCATCGATACCTGAATGGCAATCGAAACCGACTCCTTGACGGACAGCCGGGATTTCTTCTCAATGTACTTCTTTAAGGTGATGCCCTCGACGAGCTCCATGACGATGTAATACATGCCCTTCTCATCGCCGACGTCATAGACGTTGACGATGTTGGGATGCATCAGTCCTGCCGCTGCCTGTGCCTCCACGCGAAACTTCGACACGAAGTTGGCGTTGTCCGAGAACTCCTGCTTGAGGACCTTGATCGCCACAAACCGATTCAGTTTATGATCTTTTGCCTTGTAGACAACCGACATGCCGCCCATACCGATTTTCTCGAGGACTTCATATCGATCCGCAATCAGCATACCGATTTTTACCATGGAATCGTTCTCTCCTGTGTTGATAGATGATGCCCCTTATGAACCCCCTGCATCACTGTCTTGCAAACGGATCGATCAGCAATGCGCTGATGTTGTCGAGGCCGCCGTTCTCGTTGGCCCGCTCGATCAGTTTTGTCGCCTTCTCCTTCAGGCTTCCGGTCCCGCTCACGATGTCCCTGATTTCATCGTCTTCCAGCATATTGGTGAGCCCGTCGGTGCACAGAAGAATCAGATCCCCGCTGTGCAGATCCCACGTAAAGAAATCAATATCCAGGCTCTCCTCCGCACCGATCGCACGCGTTATGACGTTCTTCTCCGGGTGCGTCCTCGCCCGCTTCCTGTCAAGGCTTCCTGCGCGGATCATCTCCTGTACCAGAGAATGATCGACACTCACCTGCCAGATTCTGCTGCCGATGACATAGAGTCTGCTGTCCCCGACATTTGCCACATGCAGGATGCCATCGTCGACGGAGCACAGAACGATGGTCGTTCCGCACCCGCGGTACTCGTCTCTGGTCGTTGCGATCTCATGGAGGCCCGCATTGACCCTGTGGAGTGCCACATCGATGATGTCGTGCATGCCGTGCTCTGTGCTGTTCTTCACTTCTTCGACCGTATGGTTCACCGCGTAGTTCGAAGCGAAGTCACCGGCCTTGTGGCCGCCCATGCCGTCCGCGACGATATAGAGGTTTGGAAGCTCCCCCACCGGATCATCGGAAGTGTACACGTAATCCTGATTCATTTGTCTTCTGCGTCCGATGTCGGTGACGGAATAGGATGTCGCCATGTCAAACCTTTCGGAAGCCGTTCTGACATAAACCTGAATGGTTCTTTTTCAGAACGGCGAAAATCGAGCAGGATTCCCGCTCGATTGAAATTTGCCGCATCAATTTCCCTGCTTCTGGCCGGCGTTCATCTCCCGGTGACGCAGCTGTCCGCATGCACCGTCAATATCCCGGCCAAGCACTCTCCTTATACTAACATGAATCCCCTCTTTTTCAAGTTTTTGTTTGAAGCGCTCCACAAAGGTGCGGTTCGGCGCCTCATACCCCCGCTCGGTTACGGGGTTGACAGGGATCAGATTGACCAGAGCGTTCACCCGCCCGGCGATCCTTGCAAGGCGGTCCGCATCCTCTGCGCCATCATTCACTCCGGCAATCAGGCTGTACTCGAAGGTCAGCTGCCGGTGGGTCGCAGCAAAATAGGTCTCACAGGCCTTCAGGATCTCCTCGATCGAATAGGTATTCGCGATCGGCATGATGCTTCTTCGCTTTTCATCAGTCACCGCATGCAGGGAGATCGCAAGGTTGATCTGGAATTTCTCCTTCGCAAGGTCGTAGATTCTCGGGACAATGCCGCACGTCGAGACCGTGACGTTTCTCTGTGAGAGATTCATTCCGTTCTCATCGGTCAGAAGATGCAGGAACGTAACGACGTTGTCGTAGTTATCCATCGGCTCTCCGGTCCCCATGACCACCACGTGGGAAATCTTTTCGCCGGTGATCCTGTGGATTGCATAGATCTGTCCCAGGATCTCCGAAGGGGTGAGATTGCGCTCGAGCCCGTCCAGCGTTGAAGCACAGAAGCGGCACCCCATGCGGCAGCCGACCTGGGAGGAGACGCAGACGCTGTTCCCGAATTTATACTTCATGAACACGCTCTCGATGAGGCAGTCATCGTCCATGGCAAACAGAAACTTCTGCGTGCCGTCGATCCTGGAGATCTGCCGGTTTACCATGCGCACCGATTTGATGCGGGGTGCAAGGAAGGCCTTCAGGTCCTTTGGCAGATTTGTCATCTCCTCAGCGGACGATACCTGCTGTACATGGAGCCAGTGATAGACCTGCGAGGCGCGAAACTTCGGATAGCCTTCCTTTACAAGAAAGTCCGTAAGCTCCGTGAGGCGCATCGATCCCAGATCCTGTTCTCTTTGTGCTTCCGTCTTCATGTCGTCGTCTTCCTTCGAAATCTGGCCATGAAAAAACCGTCTGTTCCGTGAATGTCCGGAAACAGCTGCAGGGTATTGCCCGCAATGCCGGGAATTTCCGGAAGGTATGGTGCAAGATCATCCCGTTCCATGGACGGAAGCGATGCGATATAGTCTGCCATCTCCTCGTTCTCCAGGCGGTCGATCGTGCAGGTCGAGTAGAGAAGGACACCGCCTTCCTTTACATACCGGTATGCGTTCGCAAGGATTTTCTTCTGAAGCTGTACCAGCTCTTCGATTTCCTTCTTCCCGACCCGGTACTTGATCTCCCGCTTTCTTGTGATGACACCAAGTCCGGAGCAGGGAAGATCGCACAGGACCGTGTCCGCTTTTCCCTCAAGTTCCGGCAGGAAAACCGTGGCATCATGCTCCAAAGCCGTGAGGTTACGAAGGTGCAGGCGCCTTGCGTTTTCCCGGATCCTGTCGGTCTTTTTTTTCGTAAGATCAAAGGCCCTGACTTCACCCTCCGGAAGCAGCTGTGCTGCAAGGGTTGCCTTTCCGCCGGGTGCCGCACAAAGATCGAGCACCAGACCGCCCTTTCGTCCGCGCAGTCCCGCCGCCTCGACGGCAAGAGCAGAGCTCTCGTCCTGCACCGTGAAGGCGCCTTCTGAAAATCCCGGAAGGGAAGAGATCTGTCCCGCCTTCTTCAGCATCAGAACATAGGGCAGAAAATGCCCCTCCTGCACAATCGCCCCCTTTGCCTCAAGGGTGGATATCATATCTTTTTTCTCCACGTCCGTGACATGGGGATTCAGGCGGATACACACCGGACGAACCTTCATCATCGAGTGTGCAATGGCAGATGCGTGATCCTTCCCGTACTGCTCTTCCCAGAGAGATAAAATCTCCTCCGGCATGGAGGTCTCCTCGGAGAGGGAGGCCGCTTTGATGTTTCCCTGTTCCTTGTCCCTGCAGATCGCGCGCAGAACTCCGTTTACAAAGCCTGCCTGTTCCTTTCTGCCCCGTTTTTTCAGGATCCGGACTGCCTCATTGACCGCCGCAAAATCCGGAACGGCATCCATGTACAGGATCTGGTAGCAGCTCATGAGAAGAAGACACCGGATTTCCGGTTTCAGCCTCACGTCCGGCCGCTTCAGGTGATTTTGCACCACCTTATCCAGCTCGATTTTCCGCTCGATGGTTCCCTCCATCAGCCGCTTCATGAAAGCGCGCTGTGTGCCGGTCAGTTCCTCATGCGAATCCATCGACCCATGAAGCAGGTCCTCCGCAAAGGTACCGCTCTTTTCGTGCTGCACCAGAATATCCAGAACGAGCTCCCGCTCGTTGACCTGTTCCGTCATCAGTCAGATCTCCTCCGTCCGCCGGCAAGAAGAATCAGGCGAAGCAGGGAAAGAAGACTTGCCGTAGCCGCAGCAACATAGGTAAGAGCAGCTGCGGTAAGAACGGACCTCGCCTCTTTGTTCTCATCGCCCGTCAGCATGCCGTAATCCTCCAGCATGACCAGAGCGCGGTGGCTTGCATTGAATTCCACGGGGAGTGTCACCAGCGTGAAGAGAAAGCCCAGAGAGTAGAGAAGGATTCCCACATCGGTCAGTGTCTGGGAAAGACCGAAGATAATGGAAAGAATCGCAATCCAGAGTCCGATGTTTGTGCCGATGTTCGTGATCGGTGCCATGGCCGAGCGGATCTGCAGCGGAACATAGCCCGTATGGTTCTGCATCACGTGGCCGCACTCATGTGCCGCCACGGCAACCGCCGCCACCGATTCGGATCCGTAGGTCGTATCCGAGAGATTCACCTGCTGCTTCGACGGGTCATAGTGATCCGTCAGATTCCCAGAGACATGACCGATCGCAACATCGCTCACATCATTTCTCTGAAGGATCATCTGTGCAGCCTGTGCACCGGTGAGACCGCTTCTGCTTCTCACCCTGGCATAGCGGGAGTAAACCGCCTGCACATGGGCACTTGCCATCATGGAAAGGATGGCGCCGATAATCACCAGGATATACGTGACATCCCAGAATCCGAAATACATAGTCAGCCTCGTCCCGTGAACGCCTCACCGGGCTTTACGTGATAGCCAAGGAGAAAATCCGCGGTCTTCATTCGTTTCTTGCCTTCGAGCTGCAGCTCCTCCACACGGACCTGGCCGTGTCCTGCTGCCACATCAAAGTACTGTTTTTCCACGTTTGTGATGACACCCGGAAGTTCGCCCGCGTCCTCATCAATAACTTCGCAGTCCCAGATCTTGAGCTGCTTTCCGTTCCAGGTGGTATAAGCCGAAGGCCAGGGATTCATGCCCCGCACCTTCCGCTCGATCTCCTCGGCAGAGGAGCGCCATGAGATCTCGCCCATCTCCCTTCGGAGCATCTTGGCGTAGGTTGCCTCCTCCGGGTTCTGCTTTGTCCGCGTGATGGTCCCCGCCTCAATCTGGTCCAGGGCCTTCAACAGGAGCGGGCCTCCCATCAGGGAGAGTCTCTCAAAGAGCGTTGCCGTCGTCTCCTTCGGGGAGAGCATGGTCTCCTCCTGCAGCAGGATGTCTCCGGTATCAATGCCCTCGTCCATCTGCATGATGGTGATGCCGCTCTTCTCCTCGCCGTTCAATACCGCCCACTGGATCGGCGCAGCGCCCCGGTACTTCGGAAGAAGTGATCCGTGGATGTTGACGCA
Source organism: uncultured Lachnospiraceae bacterium (assembly GCA_900315055.1). Lineage (GTDB taxonomy): Bacteria > Bacillota > Clostridia > Lachnospirales > Lachnospiraceae > CAG-791. The sequence goes on along the minus strand of OMXP01000082.1, from coordinate 4,893 downwards.
GCCAAAGCGCGGCAGATCGAGGATCTCCTTCGAGAGGATCTGCCCGAAGGCAGCGACCACGATGACGTCCGGCTTCTCTTCCCGAAGGCGGGAAACCGCCTCCTCCGATTTTACCTTCACCGGCTGAAAGACCGGGATATGATGGGCAAGGGCACAGGTCTTGACCGGTGTCATCTCGATCTTCTTGCCGCGTCCCTTCTCCCGGTCCGGCTGTGTCACCACAAGGCTCACCTCATGGCGGCTCGAGCAAAGCGCCTCGAGCGCGGGCACCGCAAAGTCCGGTGTCCCCATAAATATGACTCTCATCATCCCCTCCTGGTCAGAAGCTATTCGTCCTCTTCCGGTGCCGCGCTGTCCACAAGGCCGCCCTCCACAAGGCGCGTGTACAGCTTGCCGTCCAGATGGTCGAACTCGTGGCACATGCACCGTGCAAGAAGGTCATGGCCCTCGACCTCGATGGGCTGCATGTTGGCATCATAGGCTGTCGCCTTCACATAGTCGGGGCGGGTCACCATGCCCATCTTCCCGGGAACCGAGAGGCACCCCTCATACCCGGTCTGCTCGCCGCTCTGTTCGACAATGACCGGATTGATGAACACCATCGGATCGCTCTGATCCATCGTGACATCAATGACCACGATGCGCTTCAGGACACCGACCTGCGGTGCCGCAAGGCCGACGCCGTTTGCCGCGTACATGGTCTCCTTCATGTTTTCAATGAGTTCCTTCAGCCTCGGCGTCAGTTCCGTGACCTCCTTGGCTCTTTTTTCCAGGATCGGATCTCCGATCTCACGAATTGTAAGTAATGACATATCCGTCTTCCTTTTTGAATCAGTCTATGCTACCACCCGTTCTGCGGGTTGAAATCGTACTGCAGGGTGACATCCGTGAGGTATCCCGCCTTCTGAAATGCGGCCATCATGGCCCCGGTGCGATCTTTACAGCCTATCAGTGTATCATATTCCCGGGATTTAACATAGACCACGTACCGGTACTCGTCCCTGACCCTGGAGATCCTCGCCGCCGCAGGCCCGATGACAATGACCATCTGATGCTCCCTCAACGTCTTCGTGATCTTGTCGAGAAGCTCCCGGATCCGCCCCGCCGCAAGTTGTGCGTGATCATCGCTAGGAGATCCGATCTCGATCTCCAGCATCTCATAGACCGGGGGATACCAGAGCTGGGTCCGGTATCCGATCTCCTCGTCATAGAATCCCGTATAGTCCTGCTTTGCGGCGTGGCGGATCGCATAGTTCTCCGGCTCGTAGGTCTGAATCAGGACCTTTCCTTTCCTTGTTCCCCGCCCCGCGCGGCCCGCCGCCTGGGTGAGCAGCTGGAACGTCCGCTCCGGCGCACGGTAGTCCGAGACATGAAGGGAGAGATCCGCGAGCAGAATTCCCACCAGCGTCACGTTTGGGAAGTCGTGTCCCTTGACGATCATCTGCGTGCCAAGGAGAATATCTGCCTCCTCGTTTGCAAACGAGGACAGAAGTTTTTCATAGGCACCCTTCTTTGCCGTCGTATCCGCGTCCATGCGCAGGATCCTGGCCCCGGGGAATTCGATCTTCAGGATCTCTTCCACCTGCTCCGTTCCCGTGCGGAATCCGGACAGGAAGGAGGAGCCGCACTCCGGGCAGGTCAGAGGCCTTGGCATCTCATAGCCGCAGTAATGGCAGACCATCTTGCCGTTTCTGTGGTAGGACAGGGCGACATCGCAGTGCGGGCAGGTGAGGACGCTCCCGCAGGATCTGCAGGACACGAATCCGGAGAATCCCCGCCGGTTCAGAAACAGCATCGTCTGCTCGCCCTTTTCGAGTCGGTCCTGGATCTCTTTCGAGAGCGCTCTTGAGAGAATCTTCCTGTTGCCCGCCTTCAGCTCCTCCCGCATGTCGACCACTGAAACCTCGGGAAGCGTTCCGCCGGTGAGGCGCCGTGTCAGCGTGTAGAGATGATACTCTCCCTTCTTTGCCCGGTAGTAGGAATCGAGGGACGGCGTAGCCGATCCCAGGACCACACTTGCCCTCGTAAGCTTTGCAAGCTCGATCGCCGTCTCCCTCGCATGGTATTTCGGCATCTGCTCGTTCTTGTAGCTAGACTCGTGCTCCTCGTCGATAACAATGACCCCGGGCTTGGGGAACGGCGTAAAAAGCGCCGACCTCGGCCCGATGATGACATCGATCTCGCCGCGGCGGGCGCGCTCAAACTGATCTGATTTTTCGCTCTCCGAGAGCGTGGAATTCATGACGGAGACCCGCACCCCGAAGTGCCGGTAGAAACGGAGCAGCGTCTGATAGGTGAGGGAGATCTCGGGGATCAGCATGATGGCCTGCCGGCCACGCTTTACGATCTCCTCGATGATGCGGATATAGACCTCGGTCTTGCCGGAGCCCGTGATGCCGTGGATCAGGCTTACCGGAACCGGAGCGGTGTCGTCTTCCTGCTCATGGTCAAAATCCCGGACAATCGCATCGACAACGCCCTGCTGCTCCCTGGAGAGGACAAGCTCGTCCCTGCCTGCGTCCTTGATGGAGACCGGGTTTCGCAGATTCGACTCCGTCTTCACCTCCAGGACGCCCTGCCGGACCAGTGCCTGAATCGTCGCACTCGAAACGTGCAGCTTGTCGGTGATGAGTTTCTGCGGCTGCTGCGGCACCCGGATCATCTCGGAGAGGAGCCTTGCCCTTGCTACCTGGTGTTTCTTTTCGAAGAAGGCAAGTTTTTCCTCAGCTTCCTCCACCGGGATGGCAAGAAGGACCTCCTTTGTCTCGACGGGCTTTGCCTCTCCTCTTGTGGTGACAACGCACTTTAGGGCAGCACTCATCGTCGAACCGAAGGTCTTTGCGATCCAGGCGGCAAGCTGTACCGCCCTTGCCCCCGTATCCTCTGAGGAAGCACGCAGTACATCTTCGATGTCCCGGATCTTCTCCTCCGGAAAATCGACCTTCGACATCAGATCCACCACATACCCGGTAACGCTTCTTCCGCGAAGCGGCACGCGGACGAGACTTCCGACGGTGATCTTTTCCGCAAGGTTTTCTGGAATCCGATAGGTAAACGGACGGTCGAGCTTCCTTGCCCGGATGTCAACGATGATGGCTGCGTATCTTCTCATGCCTTCTGTTCTTTCCTGTCCTCCTCCAGGATCTCCCTGATCAGCACCCTCTCATCCATCGGATACTTCACACCTTTGATCTCCTGGTAGTCCTCATGTCCCTTGCCGGCAAGCACGATGATATCTCCCTTCTCTCCGTGGTGGATCGCATACGCGATCGCCTCCTTCCGGTCGGGGATGGTGACGTACTTTCCGTCGGTCTTCTTCATGCCGGTCTCGATGTCGTGGATGATGTCCATCGGCTCCTCAAAACGCGGGTTGTCGGACGTGATGATCGTAAAGTCCGAGAGCTTTCCGGACACCTCGCCCATCTCAAAGCGGCGAAGCCTGCTCCGGTTGCCGCCGCAGCCAAAGAGCGTGACCAGACGGTGCGGGTGATACTCGCGAAGAGTCGTAAGAAGCGATTCCAAAGCCACGGCATTGTGGGCATAATCAATCATCAGGGTGAATTCATCGGAGACCTTCACCATCTCAATGCGGCCGCGCACATGGGCGCTCTTTAAAGATTCCTCGATCTCCTGCTTTGTGACATCAAAGTGCGTGCAGATTGCAATCGCGCACAGGGCGTTGTAAACGGAAAAGCTCCCGGGCGTCGGGACCTGTGCCGTGAGCTCCACCTTTCCGTGGGTATGGAACGAGATGCCCAGTTCCCCGGGCTTTTTGATGAGCTCCATATCCGTCGCATAGAGGTTGTCGACCGGATTCAGGCCGAAGGTCTCCACACTGCAGGTATGCCCCGAGAGAACCTCGGCAAGATGCGGGTCATCGCCGTTTACGATGCCGACCTTGCACTGCTGAAACAGAAGGCCCTTGCAGTGCATGTAGTCCTCGAAGGATGCGTGCTCATTGGGTCCGATATGATCCGGAGAGATGTTCGTGAAGACACCGATATCGTACAGGATCCCGGCGGTGCGCTCGAGCATAAGGGCCTGGGACGAGACCTCCATGATGACCGCCTTCACGCCGTCGTCCGCCATCTGCCGCAGTGTTTTCTGCAGCGCAAGAGATTCCGGCGTCGTGTTTCCGGACGGGATATGGTGATCATGCCAGGCGGACTCGATGGTGCCGATAAGACCCGTGTCAATGCCCGCATCAAGAAGCACCGAGCGGACAAGATAGGTGGTGGTCGTCTTTCCCTTCGTGCCGGTGACGCCGATCATCTTCATCTGCCTTGCCGGATGGTGATACCAGTTGGCCGCAATGAGAGCCATGGCGCGCCTTGCGGAAGGAACCCTGACAAGGACCATCTTTTCGGGGTGGGCAAGTTTTACGTCGTGCTCGATGACAAGAACCGAGGCTCCCTTGGCCTCGACATCGGGGGCAAAATCGTGGCCGTCCCGGACCGCGCCCGGGATGCAGAAGAACAGGCTCCCCGGAATGACCTTCCGTGAATCATTCGTCACATCCGTGACCTCAAGATCCTTTGCCTTCTTACTCCCCTCCAGAGAATACTCTACGCCTTCCAGCAGTTCACCCAGTTTCATGACACATCTCCTTTGTGTTGTATTCCTTCGAATTGTACAACAATCAGCCTTTGGATGCACGAAAGGCACTCCCTGCGGAGTGCCTTCGTGCGTTTTCTTTATGAGGGGGAGATAGTGAGTTGACTATCATTGCCTATAAGGTATCAGAGACCTGTGTCCGAACTGTGTCAGAGCTCGAAGAGAAAAATAAAAATTGTAGTAACTGTTCAGTTGGGTCTTGATGACCCTCAATAAACCATATCAATATCGTAGTAACTTGAGAGAGGTTTGGTGCGTGCCAACCCTCTCTCTTTTCAT
>OMXP01000086.1 GCA_900315055.1 uncultured Lachnospiraceae bacterium | reverse complement strand
CGGATCAGGTAAAGACCGTTGTTGGCCACATCCGCAAAGATCGTGTTGAGCTCCAGGAACTGCTTGAGCGAATTATCCTTGTTGGGCATTGGCAATCTCTTCTCTTAAAAAGGTTGTTGATGTTTTCCCGCTTCCCCTGCATCAGCTGATGCCATAACCATACCAGAACCCGAACTGAAAAGTGTCGCTTTGAAAGCGACGCTTTCATAATCTTTCAATATATTTTCCTTATGTATCCCTCCGGGCATAAAAAATCCCCGGCCAGGCAAAGCGCCGCTCTCAAACGAGTTGCTTTGCCCGGTCAGGGACAGTATTCAAAACCTGCTGTTTTCTCCATGATGCGGGTAATCTCCCGGACAGCCGTGCAGGTTCCCGGGCAGAGCAGCCGGGAGGATATCTTTACGACTACAGATCAGGTTCCCTCAGCACTCTTTGTACTTCTTCCTGCGATATTCCTCTGCCGGATACGCTCATCCTGCCTGCCTTTGAGGGCGTCCGTTCCCTGACCGGCATTCGTCTCATCCCTGCAAGGATCGCTGTGCAGGTGCGGATTTCGTCGGGACATGCCCTGCGGAAGGTAAGATACGTGATCAGGGCAGGACGCAATGGCCGGGATGTGCGGCTTATGAAAGCGTAAAGGAAAGGAAATCCATCGCTCCGCTGCCCGTATACCGGAAGTACAGCGCCTGTTTTCCCTCAGGGCACGAGAGCGGGCAGACGGGAGAGTTCCTCCAGGTCTTTTCTCTTCTTCCCGACACAGGAATCCTCGCACAGACAGAAGAAAACAAGGTACTCGTCGAGACCTCAAGGACTCCTTCGCCCGCCTTCCGGAACCGGTACTCTGCGGAAATGCTGTCCGACACCCCTGTCCGGAAGTATTTGAAGCCGGCGACGGCGCCGGACCTCATATTGGCGATGTACTGCACCGGGGCATCCTCAGGATCGTCCAGATAGACACCGTCCTTCCCGTCCTGCGTGACATACGGGTGATCCCGAAGGACCAGGCGGGAAAAGGGCACGTCCACCCGTCCTGTCCCTGAAGGAGAGGTCAGTCTGCAGGTGATCCCTGCCTCATACCGTCCACTTCCTGCAAGCGGTCCCCCGTTCAGCCCGCAGCTTGTCACCTCAGCCTGATAAAAGCCCCCGTCCGGCCGCATCTTCAGCTCCTCCGCGCAGGCCTGCCGCGCGTAGGATGTCCGGTTTGTCTGCCGGTGGTAGAAGATGTACCAGTGACCGTTACAGAAAAGCAGCCCTCCGTGGGTGTTCCCGAGGTCATTTGCTGCATGTCTCTCGTCGGCATTTCCGTCAAGGTACAGATCCCCGAGGTCCACCAGCGTCCCGCAGAAGGTCCAGGGTCCTTCCGGCGTATCCGCCATCGCATGGCACAGCTCGTGGTTGTATTCGGATGAATACACGAAGCAGTACCGGTTTCCGACCTTCCGGATGGAGCTTGCCTCAAAGAAGGCATGATCCGGAAAGGCCCCCTTCTGTCCCTTCACGGGAAAGAGCTCTTTTGGCCCCTCCTCAATCGTCACCATGTCAGAGCGCAGACGCACCAGGACACCTGCCCTGTTCTCCAGCTGATGACCGCGCGATGCGATCGCTGGAACCCTCGTGGCAAAGCCGGAGTACAGAAGGACGCTTCCATCGTCTTCTGCAAGTACCCCCGGATCAAAGGGAAACGGCTCACCTGTCCTCGTCCCCCAGATATGTCCGTCCGCAAAGTGCACCGTACCGTAGTACTCGTACTTCCCCGCCGGCGTATCGCAGACCGCAACACCGATTCTGCCAAGAAAGTCGAAGGCATAGTAAAGATAGTACCTCCCGTCGCTTCCCCGGCACACGTCAGGTGCGTAGAGGGAGCGAAGTCCCAGCCGGTTTGCAGGGTCCTGCCGCCTTCTGTAGATCACTCCCTCATAGCGCCACGAGGAGAGATCATCTGCCGGCGCGGACCAGGCGACATAGTCGTTCACACAGAACATCGGCGCCCCGAACCGGTCGTGGGAGCCGTAGACGTAGACTCTGTCCCCGAACAGATGCGGTTCCCCGTCCGGGACATATTCCCAGGAGGGGAGATATGGATTAACGACCTGTTTCTTCATGGTATCCTCGTCCTTTTCCGATCATCGTAAAGTCGAGAGATTCTTAAAGCGCACAAAAACCGGACAAAAGCCCTCACAGACTTATGGCTTGCTGCGTGGCAAATCCAGCGATTTCATCTGCACCCGTCTCTTCATCAATCACGGGCAGACTGTAAAACGCTGATCAAGGGAAAGAGTCTGATAAACCGTTTGAGGCTTGTTCTCTGACAGAAAGGCCCTCCGTCAAAGCGGAGAGCCTTTCTTCTGTACTCATTTATCAGATCACCCCGGCGCCTTTACACTGCGAAATGCCTCCGTGATTACCTCTTCCGGGAGAGCCTCGGAGCAGTATCTGCGGATATCGTCCACGGGGAGCCCTTTTATTCCGGGCAATTTCCTGATAAGCCTGCTTTCCCGTCTTCGTCCTGCTTCTATGCCCGTTTCCTCTCTCCGTCTGTCAGGTCATCCCGGTACCTTCACGCCGGCAAGTGCCTCACTGATTTCTTCTTCTGACAGAACCTCGGAACAGAAACTGCGGATATAGTCCTCCGTGTGTCCGTCTGCGGCAAGCTTCCGGGCAATTTCCTGATAAGCCTGCTTTCTCGTCTTCTTTTCCGTCTCTTCCCGCACCGCGCGGCCGTAAACATCCATGACTTCTCTCATGTGCACATCCTCCTTCTTCGTGATCTCCCTCATCCAGGGACTCCCAAGATCAAATACAGCGTTGTCCAGAAGCGCCGAAAGGGCCTGCAGAGCTTCCCACTTGTCCACCAGGGTGTCGTCTCCGTCCCGATCGAGGTCCGTCTTCCCGCGCCACGCCCGAATGACCAGGCCAAAATCACTCTTAAAATTCAGGAGCTGCTCGTCCGTCAGCTTCCAGATCTCAATAAGCGGCAGCCGGTAGTCATTAACCGCCTCGAGGACGGTCTTACGGACCCCGGTGTCGGATGCCAGGCGCTCCTTCAGCGTCCTTGCGCCATGCCAGAAATGATGTTCCTCACTGCCATAATAGTACACAAAGGTCAGCACCGGATACAACTTCTTCGCCCTTTCGATCCGGCCTTCGAGTTCCTGCTGCTTCTCTTCGCTCTGATTCTTTGTCTTCTCCTTCTCCCGATTCAGCGTCCGGACAAGATCCATCTCATTGCGCAGCTCGCGGTTGTACCCCACCGCATCGTACACCATGGAGCGGATGACCATGTTCGGATCCACCCCACCGCATCGTACACCATGGAGCGGATGACCATGTTCGGATCCATGCTGGTCTGGTTCTCCACACCGACCAGGACAATGGTACAGCCGCCCTTCTCCCAGAACTTTGCCACATCCCGGTCGAAATGGTGGCTCTCCCCTTCAATGTTGTAGTAGTCCTTCGTATTTGCGTCCATCAGTTCTTCCGGGGCAATGATCGCCTCGTATTCCGGCTTCTCCTTCCGGATCAGGTAAAGACCGTTGTTGGCCACATCCGCAAAGATCGTGTTGAGCTCCAGGAACTGCTTGAGCGAATTATCCTTGTTGGGCATTGGCAATCTCCTCTCTTAAAAATAAGGTTGTTGATGTTTTCCCGCTTCCCCTGCATCAGCTGATGCCATAACCATACCAGAACACGGACTGAAAAGTGTCGCTTTGAAAGCGACATTTTCATAATTTTATAATACATTTTACTTATATGTTTTCCGGGCACAAAAAATCCCCGGTCAGGCAAAGAACCGCTCTCAAATGGCTTCTTTGCCCGGTCAGGGACCGCATTCAGATCGTACTGTTTCCCGCCGTGATGCAGGTGTTCTCCCGGCCGTGCGAAATCATCTGCCGCCGCAGACCAGGCGACATAGTCGTTTACACAGAACATCGGAACCCCGAACCGGTCGCGGGAACCGTAGACGCAGACTCTGTCCCCAAACAGATGCGGTTCCCCGTCCGGGACATATTCCCAGGAGGGAAGGTATGGATTAAAGGCCTGTTTCTTCATGGTTTTCCCGTATCCCTATTCTTTCCCAATCATGTCAATAGGAAATTCGTGCGGCATGAAAAAACCAGGGCAAGTATCGTCCTGCAGAACGATGCCCCGGAATGTGTTCTGTCCTACCCGGCGTGTAAGATGTTTCTCTCATGAGCAAGGCAGAGCGTATTATCTTCCTACCCGGGCACTTCGTGCCCGGGCGGCATGAAAACGTCAAGAGTTTCCTGTTACTTTTTAACCGCCGCCTTAGGTGTAAAGGAGATGTTCAGGACCATGTCCATTCCATCTGCAAGCCTCTGTAACAACTTAATGGAAGGATTTCTCGTCCCGTTCTCCAATTTGCTGATCTCCGTCTGAGCGATCCCTGTTCTTTCGGCCAGTTCCTTCTGTGTGAGATTCTGGGAAATCCGGGCATCAATGATCGCATGGACGACATTCATCTCCGGCTGAATCTCTTCATATGCTTTTGCAAACTCCGGATCCTTCATCCGTTTGGCTTTATATTCCCTAAGATTCATGTCTGTCCTCCTTTGTGACGTCTTTGCCAGTAGGTGCGTTATTGTTGTCACCCTGCCTGCAACGGAGTTCGAAAATGCCTTTCTCAAGATATTCGGAATAGGGCAACCGCAGTTCTGTGTTTTTCTCTTCCAGAATTTCCATCAGGCCGACCAGTTTTGCAGCCATCTTTTCATCCAGGGAATCCAGGAAGTCCGCCACCGGTTCCTTACCGTCAGCGCTCGCGTAAAACTCATCTCAAATTCCATGCAGCTCCTTGCTTCAGTTGTGTTATATGAGATATATCTCAACTTTACAACATGATATTTTCTCTGTGTTCCCGGAAGCTCCCGATTCCGCTTTATTTATAAAATAATAAATATTGTGCATGTATGTCAATATAATTTCATCTGATTTACTAACAAGGTTCTCCTTCCGGATCCGGACGCAGTGGATCTTTATGGCAGCCGGTCTCCCGTTCGGTATGCAAAAAACGGGACGACACGTTTTCGCGTGCCATCCCGTCCTGTCTGCAGATCAGATTTTCCGATCTTATGTTCTGTTCTCCCGCCGCTGCAGGTTCCAGGCCCTTGCCTGCACCTTCGCTTCCCCGATTACGGAGAGCATCAAATGATACTCTTCCCTCTTCTTCCGAAGCATCATGGAGAGGGCCTTCTCTCCCCCGTCGGCAAAAATCTCGACGCCGGAAAGGTCAAGGATAATCCGAAGATGCAGTGTGCCTTCCTCCGTGTCCAGCTTTGTGCTGCAGATGTCTGCTGCAGCGTTCCCCGTTCCGCAGGCTGAACGGTCCAGAGTCAGAAGCCCTTCCTCCGGGCGGAAGACAAGTTCCGCAAGGGTCTCATCTCCCGCTGCAAGGTGCAGGGTAAATTCCCGGCAGCATGCACCCGTTTCTTCCGGGGAGACATCAAGCTCAAGCTCAAGATCAAGGCTCCTTCCGCTGATGCCGGAGAGCTCCTGCATCGTTCCATCCGACAGGCGGACCAACGCGGTGCGGCACTCCCCTGTGCGATACGCCTCCAGCTCCCGGACCGGGTTCTGATACAGTTTCCCGTCCCGGAGGGTAAGCTCCCGCGGCAGGGACATCTGACCGAAGTACCGGCAGCCCTTTTCCTGTACATCGACCGTCTCCCAGCTCTGCATCCACCCGATCAGAATCCGCCTTCCGTCGGGAGACAGAATGGTCTGGGCCGCATAAAAATCCGGACCATCGTCCAGGCTCTGTGCCATCTTCGGGGTAAAGCTGTCCGTTTCCTCATCCATGCTGCCGATGAGGGCAAACGAGCGGAATCCTGTGCCATGCCAGGAGGACACTGCCAGGTTCTGGGAGCTTGCAACGAGAACGCCCTGATGATCCATCGTAAAGAAGTCCGGGCACTCATAGGTTGTCCCGATCGCCTCGGGAAGGTCGCTGTTTCGAACAAATACCTTCTCAAAGCGCCAGTGCAGCGCATCCTCACTCTCAAACATCAGATACGCCGTATCGTTCCCGTCTCTGGTCTTGGCGGCGCAGAGCATCCGATAGTTCCCGTCTTCCTTCTTCCAGACCTTCGGATCCCGGAAATCATAGGGCGAGAACTTTGCCGGAAGATCCTTTTCCGTAAGAACCGGATTCTCCGGAAGCTTCTCATAGTTGATCCCATCGCCAATAGCAATGCACTGCGTCTGGACGCCGAGAAGACTCCCGTCCTCCAGCGTCCTGTCGGCAACGCCGGTATAGACCAGTTCCTGTCTTCCGCCCGGAAGCGTCAAAGCGCAGCCGGAAAAGCAGCCATTCCGGTCCGCCTTTGTATCCGGCGCCATGGCCGCGGGCAGATACTCCCAGTGAATCAGGTCTTTGCTCACCGCATGTCCCCAGTGCATCGGTCCCCAGTGGGTCGAATACGGATGGTACTGATAAAACAGATGGTACGCTCCGCCATACCACGAGAACCCGTTCGGGTCGTTCATCCACCCGGTCCTTGGCGTTAAGTGGACCACAGGGCGGTCCTCTTCCGGAATCCTCTTTTCCTGTTCTGCCTCATAGGCTCTTGCTTTAAGCAGCTTCGGACTGATCATGACCGGCATCTTCTGCACCTTCCTTCCGTGGCAGGGTTCTGCCGGGGGTCTGTTTTCTTCTCCGCGTTTTCCGTCATTACACGAATGGCTTCCATCTCCGGCTGAATCTCTCCGTATGCTTTTGCAAAGCCCGGATCCTGCATCCGGTTTGCTTTGTGTTTTCTCCTTTCGCGGTTTCCGGCCTAAAACGTCGTCTTTCTCTGCGCCGTATCGTAGAAGACGAAGTAGTCCGGGCGGTGGCGGGACTGCGTCCACTCGAACTGAATGCCCTTGCTGTTGTAGGTCCTGCCGGTGACCACGGCGACAAAATCATAGTCCCCGAGTTTTAAATAGGTACTGTCCGCCGGCGTCGCCCTTTCCGCGGTGATCTGCCGGTTGCTCGTGGTGATCTGCATCTTCAGCGTATCCTCGAGGTACTTATAAATGGATCCCCCTGCGATCTCTTCCGTAAGCTGCGGCATCTCGGATTTTAAAAAGACGTTGATATCGAGGATCACCGGGGTCTTGTCGAGGAGACGAAGGCGCTGAATATAGAAGGCTTCCGTCCCTTCCGCAAACCCGGTTCTTTTTGCTGCCTTCTCGTCGATTGTGATCGTCGTGAACGTCAGAACCTTTGTCGTCACGTGAAGGCGGTTCCGCCTTGCGGACTCGGCAAAGCTCTCAATCCCGCCGACCGTAAACGTCGCCCTGGTCACGGGCACATAGATCACCTGCACACCCTTGCCGTGGACCGACTGGGTGTAACCCCTCTCCGCGAGCATCGCCAGAGCGCGGCGCGCCGTGTTTCTCGAACAGCTGTAGATTTTCGTCAGCTGATTCTCCGACGGGAGCATCGTCCCCTCGGGATAGGTCCCGTCCTCCACTTTCTGTTTCAGGTCTTTATAAATGGTCTCAAACTTTTCCGCGGGCATTGCCTTCCTCCTGTGAATATTTTCCACCTTCATCATACACGACGCATCAATCTTGTTCAAACAAATTTGCAAAAAGCTGTTGACATGTTCAAACAAGAACGGTATCCTGTGTTCACAAGACATGTTCAAACATGTTTGCGGAGTTCGTTCACACACCTCGTGCTCTCAAGGAGGGGCCAGATATGGGTAAGTACTCAGAGGATTCCAAGGAGATGCTCCGTCTGATCGGCGGAAAGGAAAACATCGGCGCAGTATCGCACTGCATGACAAGAATGCGGTTCGTCCTGAATGACCCGAAGAAGGCCGATGTGGCCTCCCTCGAGAAGATGAAGGTCGTCAAGGGCACCTTCACGCAGGCAGGACAGTTCCAGATCATCATCGGCAACAACGTCGCCGACTTCTACAATGACTTCACGGCGGTCGCCGGTGTCGAGGGCGTCTCGAAAGACCAGGTCAAGAAGGCCGCAAAGCAGAACCAGAACCCCGCACAGAAGGCCATGAGCGCCCTGGCGGAGATCTTCGCCCCGCTGATCCCCGCGATCATCGTCGGCGGCCTGATCCTCGGTTTCCGCAACGTCATCGACTCGATGGCAATCTTCAACGGCGACACCCTTGTCAACCAGAGCGTCTTCTGGGCCGGCGTCGACAAGTTCCTCTGGCTCATCGGTGAGGCCATCTTCCACACCGGCATCCCGGTCGGCATCTGCTGGTCCGTCCAGAAGAAGATGGGCGGCACTCCGATGCTCGGCATCGTCCTGGGCCTGACCCTTGTCTCCGGACAGCTCTGCAACGCCTACTCCGTGGCAGCAACCGAAGCAGCCGGCTGGCCGTCTACCTATCTCTGGGACTTCGGCTTCACGCAGGTCCGCATGATCGGCTATCAGGCACAGGTCCTGCCCGCCATCATGGCAGCGTTCTGCCTGGCCTACCTCGAGCGGTTCTTCCGGAAGATCACCCCGCAGGTCGTGCAGATGATCGTCGTTCCGTTCTGCTCCCTGACGCTTTCCGTCATGGCAGCCCACTTTGTCCTCGGCCCCATCGGCTGGAAGATCGGTGACGGCATCGCCTATGTTGTTCAGGCAGGCATCTCCGGTAAGTTCCGCGTTCTGTTCGGTGCCATCTTCGGTTTCGTCTATGCACCGCTCGTCATCACCGGTCTCCATCACATGACGAACGCCGTCGACCTGCAGCTGATTGCCGCGAATGAGGGAACCTCTCACCCCGGCACGATGCTCTGGCCCATGATCGCTCTCTCCAATATCGCACAGGGCTCCGCAGTCCTCGGCATGGCAATCCTCCAGAAGAAGGATTCCAGAGCGCAGGAAGTCAACGTTCCGTCCACCATCTCCTGCTACCTGGGCGTCACCGAGCCCGCCATCTTCGGTGTCAACTTAAAGTACGGCTTCCCGTTCATCTGCGGGATGATCGGTTCTTCCCTTGCAGCCATCTTCTCCACGGCCAACAGCATCTCCGCAACGGCCATCGGTGTCGGCGGCCTGCCGGGCATTCTCTCGATCGTCCCCCAGTACATTGGCAGGTTTGCGATCGCCATGGCCATCGCTTTCTTCGTCCCGCTGTTCCTGGTTCTGATCGTCGGAAAGAGAAAGGGCATCGACAAAGATGCCGAAAAGGCCGGTGCAGAGCAGCAGGCTGAAGCAGCTGCAGAGGCTGAGATTGCAGCTCCCGCTGCAGAGCTCGCAGACACCAATCACCTCGCTTCTCCTGTAGACGGCAAGGTCATCGCCCTCGAAGACGTCGGCGACGGCGTATTCTCCTCCGGTGCGATGGGCGACGGCGTCGGCATCATTCCGACCTCCGAGACGATTGTCGCCCCGGCACCCGCAACGGTTACCTCTCTCATCGAGGATTCAAAGCACGCAATCGGCCTTACCTTGAAGAACGGCATCGAGGTTCTGATCCACGTCGGCATCGACACGGTCGAGATGAAGGGCCAGGGATTCGAATACAAGGTAAAGGAAGGACAGACCGTAGAAGCAGGCCAGCCGCTCCTTACCTTCAGCAGGAAAGACATCAAGGCTGCCGGCCATCCGGATACGGTCCTCATGATCGTCACCGAGGACAACGGTGTTTCCGGCATCACCATGCACCCCGGTCAGGACCTGAAGGCCGGCGAAGGCGATGTGACCACATGGTAGAATAGGCAAAAAGGGGAGTACTCTCTGGAAAGGACCGGAATCATGAACAGCTTCCACAACAAGGTGGTTTATCAGATCTATCCGAAGTCGTTCTGCGACAGCAACGGCGACGGCATCGGCGATATCAACGGCATCACGTCAAAGCTCGACTATCTGAAGGATCTGGGCGTCGACTACATCTGGTCCACCCCGTTCTTCAAGTCCCCGCAGAACGACAACGGATACGACGTCGCAGACTATCTCTCCATCGAGCCGATGTTCGGCACGATGGAGGACGTCGACAGGCTCATTGCAGAGGCCGATAAACGCGGTATCGGCCTGATGTTCGACATGGTCTTTAACCACACCTCAACAGAGCACGAATGGTTTCAGAAGGCTCTTGCCGGGGATCCGAAGTACCAGGCCTACTACATCTTCAAAGACGGCGATCCCGACACGCCGCCCACCAACTGGGTGAGCAAATTCGGGGGATCCGCCTGGGCGTATGTCCCGTCTCTTAAAAAGTGGTACCTGCACCTGTTCGATGTCTCGCAGGCAGACCTCAACTGGGAGAATCCGGAAGTCCGGGAAGAGCTCAAAAACGTGATCCGCTTCTGGAAGAACAAGGGCGTGAAGGGGTTCCGCTTCGATGTCGTAAACCTCATCTCCAAGCCTGCAGTATTCGAGGATGATCACGAGGGCGACGGCAGGCGCTTCTACACGGACGGCCGCCATGTCCACGAGTTCCTGCACGAGCTGGTCCACGACACGGGCATCCAGGACATGATCACCGTCGGCGAGATGTCCTCGACATCCCTGGACAACTGCATCCGCTACTCGAACCCGAAGAACGAGGAGCTGTCCATGGCCTTCTCGTTCCACCACCTGAAGATCGACTATAAAGACGGCGACAAGTGGGAGCTGATGCCCCCGGATCTGCACCGCCTGAAGGACCTGTTCAAAACCTGGCAGGTCGGCATGCAGGACGGAAACGGCTGGAATGCCGTGTTCTGGGAGAACCACGACCAGCCCCGCATCGTCTCGCGCCTTGGCGATGAGACGACGTACTGGAAGCAGTCTGCGAAGATGCTCGGCACGATGATCCACCTGATGCGCGGAACTCCCTACGTCTTCCAGGGCGAGGAGCTCGGCATGACGAACGCGCACTACACGAGCATTGATGAGTACGCCGACGTCGAGAGCAAGAACTACTACCGGATCCTCATGGACGAGCGCGGAAAGTCCGAAGCGGAGGCACTCGAGATCCTGCGGCAGCGCTCCCGCGACAACGGCAGAACGCCGATGCAGTGGACGGATGAGAAGAACGCGGGCTTTTGCAGCGATGATGTCACCCCCTGGATCACGATGCCGACCGCAAAGAAAGAGGCGAACGCAAAGGCTGAGATGGCAGATCCGGACTCGATCCGCTCGTACTATCAGAAACTCATCGCCCTTCGGAAGGAATATCCCGTCATTGCCGACGGGACTATCACCTTCTTCGATGATGACAACGACAGCGTCATGGCCTACCAGAGAGATGACGGAACAAACACCCTCCTTGTTTTCTCGAACATGACCTCAGACACCGTCGCAGCTGCCGTCCCGGATGCAAACGCATTCCGTGAAGGCAAAACCCTCATCGACAGCTGGGGGGAAAACGAGACCACAAAGGTAAATGCGGACAACACAATCACCCTTCGCCCCTACGAGGCCGTCGCAGTGCTGATCTGAAAACACAGCCAGCAAACATAAACCTGATCTGATAAAGCAGCTGACACACCCGAAGTGGGATGTCAGCTGCTTTTTACTTTCCGAACGCTGTCTCCAGAAGGTCCTCCACCGCTGCCGGATCCTGCACGCGGATCAGGGTGTCGTCGAGATACGTTTTCCCGAGGAAGGAGACTGAGCCGTACCAGACAATCGTCCGGTCGAAGATCGCAAACGAGGACAGTTCGGTTCTTGTTTCCACACGGATGCCCTTCTCTTCCATCTCGCGAATCAGCCGCGCGGGGCCGGAGGAGTCCTGAAAGCGGTAGAGATCCGGTTCCAGAGTGAGCACCGTGATCTCCCCCGGATCCCCTCCCCGAAGATCCGTAAGGTAAAGCAGCCTGTCGACTTTCTCCGGCGACAGCATCTTCGATGAGAGAACGACCGAGTCTTTCGACCGCACGAAGTCCTGCTCGAAGACCGGCGTGTAGTCGCCCTTCTCAAAGATCGCACCGACGCCTGCCCGCTTCAGCTCCTCTTTCCCCGCAGGGCCATAGCCGATCTTTTTGTAGATCCGAAGCCTCTTCTGATACATGCGATCGAGAACCGGCAGGTTCCGGTCGACGTAGTCGTAGACGATGACGTCCTTTTTCGTCTCATAGTCCCGGTTGAGTCGCCCGACATATTGGGTCAGGGCAGCTTCCCCGGAGACCGGAGAGACGAGAAGCAGGGTGTCGAGCCTCGGGCAGTCGAATCCCTCGCCGACCTTCTGCGCGGTGGCAACAAGAAGGAGTGACTCGCCCACCGGCACCTGTCTCAGTTTCTCCTCCTGCTCTGCATTCTCCTTTGTCGTGTTGTCTCCAAAGAGCAGGAACACATGCTGCGCTGCGCCCTGCAGATCCTCCCACAGGGTCTTTGCCTGATCTTTGTACTTCGACAGGATCAGGACGGAGCGCCCTTCCTTAAGACATGTTCTCGCATCTCCCTCGATCATCGCATTGCGTGCAGGATCCTTCCGGATCAGCTCAGAAGCTCCCAGGAAGTCCAGGCTGTCCGCATCCGGCGCCGCCGTTCTTGTAAACCTTGGCCGCACAAGATGTGCGATGCCCTGATCCTGTGCCCGCTCCTTTGCACTGAAGGTGTGCCGCACAGGTCCTATCATCCAGCGGGTTATGGTCTCGAGCTGATCCGTTCTTGCAAGCGTTGCCGTCATCCCGTAGACATACCGTGCAGAGGAAGCTACAAGGATCTGCTGCATGGTCAGCGCCGCACCATGGTGCGCCTCGTCCACCAGGATCTGCCCGTACTGCCGGATCGCGGGATCAACGACGCCATCGTGGTTGATGGATCCCGCAAGGGCGATGTCCACGATGCCGTAGAGCGCATCGGTCTTTCCGGACATGCGCATGCCGATGCAGGAATCCGCCTTCTTCCTGCGCCCCGACGGCGTGACGCGCACCGGCAGGTCCTCCTCGAACGAGAGGAACGTCAGGAGCTTTTCCTTCCACTGCAGCGCGAGCTCTTTCGTCGGCACGAGAATCAGCGTGCTCACCGCGTTCTGCGCGATCAGGTACGCCCCGACCACGGTCTTTCCAAACGCCGTCGCGGCCTCGAGGATGCCGTTGTCGTGGGAGAGCAGCTGCTGGGATGCGAGCTGCTGTTGCAGACGAAGCTCCCCCTGAAACGATGCCCTGATCGGGCGGCCGCTCTGCCGCCGGTCCGTGACCTCCATCGAAATTCCGGCCTTTTCGCAGCGGTCTTTCAGGCTCTCGAACAGTCCCCGCGGCAGGCGTACATACCCGTCCACGTCCTCGGCAAGGCACAGAGCGCTTGGGGTGTCGTAGTTCGAATAGCCCATCGCCCGGTTTTCATAGAACTTCGGATTCGAGAGGGTGGCCATGTTCCGGAGCTGATTCTGAAGCCTCGGGCGGACGTTCAGCACATCGCAGTAGATTCCGTCGGACAGGACTACATGGAGCGATCCCGTGACATCCGATGCCGCAAAGGGATCGTTTCGCTCCCAGGGCTTTGGCCGCACCCTGCCTGCCATCGGAGGAAGCAGAGCCTGAAAGGACCTTATCAGCATCTCCACGGTCTCAGGCGGGATCTTCTTCGTATTCAGGAGAATCCCCCACTGATCCGGATAGCAGTTCCAGTTTTCATCGACAAAGCATGTGTTTCCAAGGCGCATGGCCTGTCCCTGGAAGGGCAGTGCGATGCAGCTGCCAAGGCTCCCCTTCGGATCGGAGAGCTCGTCCGCCGACGGGCGCATGCGATCGTAGCAGCGAAAGACCGGAAGATTCACCTTTCCCGCTCCCTGCTCGAGAAGGAGCGTTGCAAAGTCCCTCGCCTTTGCCGCCGGAATGGCATCCTGGAAGAAGATCCAGATGTGTGCTCCCTTCCCGGATCGGGAGCGCTCCACAAGGCAGGGCACGCCGTTTTCCTCACAGACAAGGCGCATCGCCGCGACTTCCCCGAGGAGCGTCGTCCTCTTTGCCGCCGTGCGGGACTTCTCCCCGCCGCCATCGTGGTCATCGAAATCAAAAACGAGAAGTCTTGTGCTTCCGTCCGGGAACTGCGGGTAGATCGCGATCATATAAGGCTTTTCGTCCGGCTGATTGAAGAGATGGTGTTTCAGGATCTGCAATGTCAGCGGCCGAAAGGCTCTTGCATTGCAGTCCTTCGGGCAGCTGTGCTTTTCCCCTCTGTACACGGGACAGCTCCCATTCCACCGGTTCTCGCACTGAGGGAAATACCCGCCGGATTTCCCGCGTACCGCAAAAACGTCCGTCCGTCCCCAGAAGTAGCCGCCAAAGCGCTTCACCCAGTCGTCCTTCACGTACCGGGCAAGCAGTCGCCCTGCCTGATCCGGATCAAAGGCTGCAGGGATGTTTTCGTCTTCCTTTGCTGCCTCTTCCTTCTCTGCCGGAAGCCCTGCCTTTGCAAGGCGCTCTTTCAGAACCCTGTTTTCCTCCTCGAGTGCCCGTACTTTTCCGCGCAGGCTGTCGAGATCCTCTCCCTCGAGCATGGCTTCTCCTTTCGCTTACATTTCCTATGCTTATAAGCCGATTCTATCATGCCGCATACCGAAGGAGATCGCTTTTGCGAAAAAATCCCCCCGTGCTGCCACGGAGGGATAACAGGCCGGAAGAAGGAATTTTCCGGTTTTGTCGGTTTTATTTCGCTGGGCTTCCGGATCAGCTCCGGGAAGCCGCAGGGCATCCTCAGGTCGTTGCCTGCCGTATACACCAGTCAGTGATGACTTCCACCCCGCAGATAAGCTCTCTTTCAGGCCGGCTACTTTTTGAGTTCCGCTTTTGGCGTGAACGAAATATTTAAAACCATATCCATACCATCTGCGAGCCTCTGTAACAGTTTTATGGAAGGATTTCTCGTCCCGTTTTCCAGTTTGCTGATCTCAGTCTGAGCAATTCCCGTTCTCTTTGCCAGCTCCTTTTGTGTGAGATTCTGAGAAATACGGGCATCTGTAATGGCACGGATGACACTCATCTCCGGCTGGATTTCTTCATATGCCTGTGCAAATTCCGGATCCTTCATCCTCTTGGCTTTATATTCTTTAAGATTCATATCCAGCCTCCCTGTGCCGTCTTTGCCAGTCGGCACGTCTTACTTTTGCAATCCTGATTTCCTTAACCGGAGTCTTCTGCGTCTTTTTGACAAACCCATTGGTGATGACGATTTTCTTTCCGGCAAAGAAGAAATACAGTACCCGGGTAATGTTGCCGCCCTGCCTGCAGCGAAGCTCAAAAATGCCATCCTCAAGATATTCGGAGTAGGGCATCCGGAGCTCCGTGCCCTTCTCTTCCAATAGTTCCATAAGACCAACCAGTTTTGCAGACATCTTGCTGTCCAGGGAATCCAAAAGTCCTCCACCGGTTCCTTTCCATCGGCACTCGCGTAAAACTCAATTTCAAATTCCATGCAGGCCCTTTCTTTAGCTGAATTATATGAGATATATCTCAACTTTTCAACATGCCATTATGACTTACTGCTCCCCTGTACAGTGCTCTCTCAGGATTTGTTTTCCTCTCGGGCACAGCTTTGCCTTTCGTCTATTTGCTTTTTAATATCATAAGTTTATTCTATCATACCGTGTGCCATATGCGCCAGCTTCAGAAGATAGTGGTTACGCACCAAAACCGCATCGCCATCCACTTCAGGTGCCCCTACGCCGTCTGCGTATAGCTTGATTACATAGCTTGTTTTCCAGTTACTCTT
>OMXP01000076.1 GCA_900315055.1 uncultured Lachnospiraceae bacterium | reverse complement strand
AGCCGCCTCCGGGAGAGCGAAGCACACTGACCCGTAAACCGAGTGCTTGGAAAGCATGCCTCAGGCTGGGGTACAACTATTTGGGAATGTTTTATTAAAAAACAGTGAAACAATTGTACCCAGATCCGCTATACGCTGTTCCCATATGCCCTGCATGGCTCAAATTTCGAAAATGGTCATTGCCATCATCTCCCGCAGTGTACGATAATAAGGAACAAACAGGAGCCGGGACTGTTCCCTGGCTTCACATATGAGGGGAGAACATTATGTATTGTATCCATTGTGGCAGACAGATCGAAGATGGTTCGAGGTTCTGCAAGTACTGTGGTCAGAGGCAGCAGTCAGCCGAAGAACCCGTAAAGATGGAACCGACCCCCGCCCCGGCACCGGAGCCGGCACCCCAACCCGCGCCGAAGGCAGAACCGGAAATGGTTCCCTGCATTCACTGCGGGAGGCTCATCAGGGCCGATAAGCGTTTCTGTATCTTCTGCGGAATGCCCCAGACAAAAACAGAACCCGCGAAGGAACAAAAGCCGGAACCCGAACCTGAACCCGCAAAGAACGAAACCGTGACGGAAGAGGCCGTGCCTCAGCCAAAGCCCGATGTTTCGCAAAGCACCCCGGAGGAGCCGAAGGCTCCTGCAGCCGAACCTTCTCAGGAGCAGGGACCCTCCCCGGAACCTGGCATGGTTCCCTGCGTCCACTGCGGAAAACTCATCAAGGCCGGCACACCCTTCTGCATCTTCTGCGGAACGCCCCAGCCAAAGACAGAACCGAAGCTGGAACCCGAACCGGAACCGGTAAAGAGCGAAAGCGTGACAGAAGAGGCTGTGTCTGAACCAAAGCCCGATGTTTCGCAGAGCACCCCGGCTGAGCCGAAGGCACCCGTCGCAGACGGACCGGAGCCGGAACCCGTACCGGTAAAGAATAAAGAGGTAACAGAGGAAACAGCACCGGAGCCTCAGCCCGGTGTCGCGGGCACACCGGAAACACCTGCCGGCGGATCTTCTCCGAAGCAGGAATCTTCCCCAGTGCCCGGAATGGTGCCCTGTGTCCACTGCG
The DNA here is from genome assembly GCA_900315055.1 of uncultured Lachnospiraceae bacterium. GTDB lineage: Bacteria > Bacillota > Clostridia > Lachnospirales > Lachnospiraceae > CAG-791. Next base: position 13,266 of record OMXP01000076.1, on the reverse strand, counting down.
GAAAGCTCATCAAGGCCGGCATCCCTTTCTGCATCTTCTGCGGAATGCCCCAGCCAAAGACCGCACCTTCGCCGGAGCAAAAAACCGAACCGGCAAAGAACGAAAACGCTGCAAATGAGGCTGTGCCTGAGCCACAGTCCGATGTTTTGCAAAGCACTCCGGAAGAGCCGAAGGCATCTGCAGGCGGATCCGATGAACAGACCAGGCTTCTGGACAATGATGCAGCGCCGGCAGGTGGTGCAGCACCTGGCATGGTGCCCTGCATCCACTGCGGAAAGCTCATTCAGGCCGGCTCGCCCTTCTGCACCTACTGCGGAAAGCCCCAGACACCGGAATCCGGACCAAAGCCAGGATCCTCCGAGGGGCTGGTCCCCTGCATTCACTGCGGGAAGCTCATCAAGGCAGGTTCCCCATTCTGCACCTACTGCGGAACGTCCCAGACTGAAAAGCAGACGCCCGAAAGAAAGACAATTCCTGTAAGGCACGGAGTGTCCCACGGGACTTCCCATGGGGCTTTCCATGGTTCTTCCGGCAAAAAGACGCATGGATACGGATACGCGGCAAAGCGCAAAACGAAAAGTTCCACCACCGGGATCATCGCGATCGTTGTCGTTGCCATCGCAGCGGCTGCAGTGCTTGTCTTATGCGGTCTCTGGTTCCTCGACCGGCCGCAGGTCAGCCTGAACAGCGAGCTTGTCATCGAGTGCGAGGGGTATGACGGAGACGGTACGGCAAGAGCTGTCTTTGACATGGACGCCGCAAAGAGCGCCTACGAGGACGCCTCAGATCCTCTGCGCGGGATTCTCCACCTGAACTCCGATGACTTCTCCTCAAAGCTGGGCGATCTTCTCGGCGAGGACGCGGTCAATGCCGGATCCCTGGATAAAACCTCCGGCCTTTCGAACGGCGATGTCGTCACCTGGACCTGGACTCTGGACAAGGGTGACCTGAAATCCCTGGAAAACAGCTGCCACGTGGATCTCACGTACCGCACCATCGAGCAGACCGTGGACGGCCTGTCCACGATGGCACAGGTCGATCCCTTCAGGGATCTCGTGAGCGTCTCCTTCAGCGGAGATGACGGCGACGGCACGGCAGAGGTCTCCTGCAGTTCGGACTCTCTTGCAGACCTTGTCGACATCACCGCAGATCCCTCAACGGGACTTTCCAATGGTGATACGGTAACGGTGACGATCTCCCTGAAGGATCAGCCGGACGCGGCACCGGACGAAATCAACGCCGCCCTCTCCGATGCCCTGGGTGAGACCTTCACGGGCTTTACAAAGGACTACACCGTGGACGGGCTCGGATCTGTCGATGTGACCCTCGACATGATCTCCTCGAAGGATCTCAACAAGCTCAAGAAGAACGCGGTTTCCGTCATCGAGGATGCTTTCCCGGGGGATGGCGATGCGGAAAAGTATGTCCGGGCTACCTATGCGGGCGATGCGCTGATGACCGCCGTCGATGGCAACTCCACCGAGGCGCCGTACCTCTTCGACATGGTCTATCTTGTCCGCATGACCGATGCGGATCTTGACGGTGACAAGCTCACCGAGAAGACGACTTTCGAGTTCCTGGCGGTTGTCGAGGCTGACGGCATCACGGTGAGTAACGGCAAGGTGACCGTTGATCCGGACTCCCTGTACCTCACGGGACAGGATTTCACCGCTCTGGTCGGCGGAGACAGCAATGAGGATGATCAGCCGACGTCCTACACCTACACCGGCTACACCAGCTGGGATGCCCTGAACGACGACCTGTTTGAGGGCAGAAAGAAGGACTACACGGCGGAAATCGACACCGATTCGAGCAAAGAGCCGATGGAGCCCGAGGCCGGAACCGACAAGGACGATTCCTCCGACATCGACTATGCTAACGAGGACGAGGAAGAGGTTCTCTCCCAGGATTACATCATCCCGGACAGTGACTCGAAGTACCTGACCGATGCGGACATCGAGGGCATGACCATCCGCGAGATCAACTACGCAAAGAACGAGATCTACGCCCGCCACGGCAGGAAGTTCAAGTCGAAGGAGCTCCAGAACTACTTCAACAGCAAGGACTGGTACAACGGCACGATTGCCCCGGAGAATTTCAAGGAATCGTCCCTGAACAAGTATGAGGCCAAGAATGCCTCGTTCCTTGCAACCAAGGAGTTCTCGATGAACCCGAAGGGCTATCAGCTGGATCAGAACAACTGATCTGCAGAAGCAGCCAGGGAAATACGATATGGTTTCAAAAAGGCGTGGCCGGAACTTTCCGGTCACGCCTTCTTTGTCCATATATCCCATCTTCACAGGACAGGTCTCTTCTGTGCTCTGATTCCTTCTGGTCCTCTTCTGTACCTGATGCCTACTGGTTATAGTACCCGTACACGGCAGACGAGATCTTCGTGATGCAGCTTCTCTCCTGTGCCGGAGCGGACAGGTTCTGGCTCATCACCACCAGGATGTAATCTCCTCCCGGGGAGAAGACGATGGCTGCGTCATTCTCAACGTCCGAGAGCTCGCCGGTCTTGTTTGCCACCGTAACGCCGGAGGGAACGCCCGCCGGGATCTTGCTGCGCCTCTGCTGGCCCTTGAGGAACGCCAGGATATCCTGGGAGCCGGTGAGGTTTCCGCTGTAGATGTCAAACAGGAAGGCCGCGCAGTCCGTGACGGAGGTATAGTTGTCTCCCTTCGGGTTCTTTTCGAGAAGCATGCGCCCCATCGAAGTATCGGAATAGCCATGTTCTGCGCAGAAGCTGTTCACCACCTGCCGCCCCGCGCTGCTGCTTCCGCTGCCAAGGCGGGTCGTCAGCGTATTCGCGGCATCATTGTCACTGACGGTGATCATGTTGGTAAGAAGCGCCGTGGTCTCCCCCGCATAGGATTCCTGCGATTCGACGAGGCTGTAGTTCTCGTACACCGCCCCCGCAATGTACAGCTTGATGAGGCTTGCTGCCTGCATGGCGCCGTCTCCTACAACCGCAAGCGCTGCGGTGCCGATCTTTTCCGCGCACACCGATGTCGTCCCGCCGCCGGAAGAGGTGCTGATCACGTCACGGATCTTCGAGGCCAGCGCATCGGCCTCTGCCGTATCCGCCTCCGTCTGTGCTTGTGTGCTCTCCTCTTCTGCAGAGGAAGCGTCCGGGTCATACCCGAAGTAGGCATTGATGCCGTCGACGATACCGGAGACCATCTTTGTGCGGTAGGTATCGTCCGCCATGTTCAGGTCGTCGGTGCGGTTTGTCATGAATCCCATCTCGAGGATCATCACCGGCATCTTCGCCCAGTTGATGCCCGTCATCGTATCATTCGTCTGGATCCCCTGGTTTGCCATCCCGGTGGCACTGCAGTAGCTGTTCAGGACGTTTGCTGCAAGGGCATAGGAGGAATCGTAGAGGGATCCCACCCACTGGTTCGACTTCGATCCGATGAGGGCAAGTGCCCCGTGTGCGGAGGAATCGGTGCTGCCGTTTGCATGGATGCGAAGATAGATGTCCGCCCCCGCATCATTTGCCTTTTCTGCCCGCTGTGCATTGCTGATTGCGGTCTCGTTGTTCTCCCGTGTGAGGACGACCGTGTACCCCTCGTCCTTAAGCGCGTCCCGAAGAAGCAGGGAGATGTCCATGTTCAGGGCGTACTCGCCGATACCTGTCGTCGTCCCCTGTGTTCCGCCGGTGGCCTTTGCCTTCATGACGGACGAGCCGGGGCCGTTCGGCTCCTTTGCGCTCATGTTGATATCCGGTGCCTGATGCCCAGGATCAATGGCGACGATATAGCCGTTGTCTGCCGCCTCTTCCCCGGTGGTCTCCTCGGTCGTCACCTCCGTGGTCTCTTCGGTCGTCTCTTCCGTAGTCACCGTATCGTCTGTCGTCTCCTCTGTCGTCACCTCAGCGGTCTGTGCCGTCGTGGTCTTTGCCGCCTCTGCCGTGTCGATTTTCTCCCAGTACGTCGTTCTCTCCTCGCTGGAAACCTCCGTGTCCGCGCAGCCGCACAGTGCAAGCGGCAGCGTGAGCATCAGGGCAATCAGCCATCTTCCAGATTTCATTCAATCCTCCCACCCTCTTAAAAAGGGTTTACCCTTGTTAACCCATTGGGCACCATTGTATGCCCAACTGCCGGATTCTGTCCATTGTGTTGAAAATACAGGCAGTGTTAAAGTAAACAGCATGAGGGTATCAGAATGAAAGGAGATAGAGACATGGACAAAAAGAAAAGCAAATTTGGAATCCGCGAAGTTGTCGCAACCGGCATTGGCACGGCGCTGTTCGTCGTTCTGACCGAGGTGCAGATCCCGATCGGCATCCCGAACACGGCGCTGCAGCCCCGCATGGCCGTGCTCGCCTTCCTCTCCGCAGTCTTCGGACCGCTGGTCGGCGCGATCATCGGCCTGCTCGGCCATGCACTGGGTGATGCGCTCTTCTACGGCAGCGTCTGGTGGAGCTGGGTCTTCCCGGAGGCCATCGTCGGTATCGCCATCGGTGCCTGCGCAAAGAAGCTGAAGGTCCGCGCAGGAGGCTTCGGCAGGAAGGAGGCCGTCCTGTTCAACGTCGTGCAGATTGTCTCGAATGCCGTTGCCTGGATTCTCGTTGCACCGGTGCTTGACATCCTCGTCTACGCAGAGCCTGCCAACAAGGTGTTCCTGCAGGGCGTCTTCGCCTGGCTTGGCAACATCCTGATCATCGCCATTCTCGGCACGCTGCTTCTTCTTGCCTACTCGAAGATCGCCGGCAAGAGCTCCAGCCTTGAAATGGAAGACTGATCCACAGCAAATGCAATCTTTCGGGAAGCCGGAAACGGCTTCCTTTTTTGTTGCCCGCAGTTGCAATTCGCCTCCCGAATTGCTAGATTTAACAGTTGTTGTTTCGTTCATATTTGAAGTTTCAAAGGCTCACGCTATGGATCCCATCATCTCATTCAAGGACTTTTCCTTTCAGTACCGTCAGCAGAAATCACCGACCTTAAAGAACATCACCCTGAACGTGTATCCGGGCGAAAAGATCCTCATCACCGGCCCTTCCGGCTGCGGAAAATCCACCATTGTCCACTGCATCAACGGGCTCATCCCCTCTTCCTTTGAGGGAACCATCACCGGGGATCTGACGGTGGATGGCGTAAAGCCGAAGGACGAGGGCGTCTTTGGCATGTCGAAGAAGGTCGGCACGGTCCTGCAGGACACCGACGGACAGTTCATCGGCCTCACCGTGGCGGAGGATCTGGCCTTCGCCCTGGAAAATGACGCAGTGGAACAGGACGAGATGAAAGAGCGCGTGGACAAAGTCGCGGACATCGTGGACATGAAGCACTTCCTGCATCACTCCCCCTCCGAGCTCTCCGGCGGACAGAAGCAGCGGGTTTCCATGGGCGGCGTCCTCGTCGATGACGTGAAGATCCTGCTCTTCGACGAGCCCCTCGCAAACCTCGATCCCGCGACGGGCAAGAAGACGATCGAGCTCATCGACCGCATCTGCCACGACGAACATGTGACCGTGATCATCGTCGAACACCGCCTCGAGGACGTCCTCTGGCGCGACGTGGACCGGATTGTCGTCATGGAGGATGGACAGATAAAAGCCGACGAGGATCCGGACCATCTCCTGTGCACGGACGTTTTACAGAAAACCGGTGTCCGGGAGCCGCTCTATGTCACCGCGATCAAGCACGCCGGAGCCGTCATCGATCCGGGAGACAAACCGCAGCACATCGAGACAATGAACATCGCCCCCTACAGGGAAAAGGTCCGCTCCTGGTTTGAGAGCACAAAGCCGAAGGTCCGGGAAAACAGCAACGAGAACGCACTGGAGGTAAAGAACCTCACGTTCTCCTACGACGGTGTCGAAGACGTGCTCTCGAACGTATCCTTTGCCGTCAAGCGGGGCGAGATGCTCTCCATCGTCGGAAAGAACGGTGCCGGAAAGTCGACGCTCTCCGGCCTCATCTGCGGATTCAACAAACCGACCTCCGGGCAGATCCTCCTCGACGGAAAGGACATCTCTCCTCTTACCATCAAGCAGCGGGGTGAGAAGATCGGCCTTGTCATGCAGTCCCCGAACCAGATGATCAGCAAGCCCATGATCTCCGAAGAGGTAGGCCTTGGCCTTGCGGTCCGGGGTGTGGAGCCCGATAAGATCAAAGAAGCCGTCAATGACACGCTGAAGATCTGCGGCCTCTACCCCATGCGCAACTGGCCCGTATCCGCGCTCTCCTTCGGACAGAAAAAACGCGTCTGCATCGCCTCCATCCTCGCCATGAAGCCTAAGATCCTGATTCTCGATGAGCCGACCGCCGGGCAGGACTTTAGGCACTACACGGAGATCATGGAATTCCTGAAAAAGCTGAACCGGGAAATGGGGCTCACCATTCTCATGATCACCCACGACATGCACCTGATGCTGGAGTACACGGACCGGGCACTGGTTCTGTGTGAGGGACATCTTCTTGCAGATGACACCCCGGCGCGGATTCTGACAAACGATGAGCTCTCGGAAAAGGCCTGCCTCAAAAAGACATCTCTCTACGACCTTGCCATGAAGTGCGGGATCGACTCCCCCTCGGAGTTCGTGGACCGGTTCATTGCGTTTGAGAATGAAAGAAAGGAGGCCTGATCCATGGCTGCAACACGCATGCTCTCCTATGTGGAGAAGGATACCTTTGTCCATCATCTCTCGGGCCTGACGAAGCTGATCTTCTTCCTCGCCTGGTGCATCACCTCGGCGATGACCTATGACACGAGAATTCTCCTTGTCATGATCGCGGTCTCCCTCGTCCTGTTCGTGATCTCGAAGACACAGTGGAAACAGATCGCGGGGGTGTTCAAGTTCATCCTCCTCATGATGATCATCAACGTCATTGCGATCTTCCTGCTCTCCCCCTATCAGGGGTGCGAGATCTACCACTCGAAGACCGTTCTTGCCCCGTTCTTCGCAGGACATGACATCACCGCAGAGGAACTGTTCTATCTGTTCAACGTGGTGATCAAGTACTTCACCGTGGCGCCCTCGATCTTCATCTTCCTCGTGACGACGAACCCCTCGGAGTTTGCCTCGAGTATGAACCTCATCGGCGTCCCCTACACCGTCTCCTATGCGATCAGCATCGCCCTCCGCTACATCCCCGATGTCCAGGACGACTACCACCGGATCAAAAACGCCCAGGAGGCAAGGGGCATTGAGATGAACGCGGCAAACGCAAAGCTCTCCGAACGCATCAGGCGGACAAGTGCCATCATCTTCCCGCTCCTGTTCTCCACGATGGAGGAGATTGATGTGGTATCCAATGCCATGGAGCTTCGGGGCTTTGGCAAGAAAAAAAAGCGCACCTGGTACGCCAGGAAAAAGCTGACAAAAGCCGACTACATCTCCATTGCCGCAACACTTGCCTTCATGGTCTTTGCGCTCTGGTTTACCTACCGGGACGGAAGCCGGTTCTACAATCCGTTTGCGTGAGCGAAACGAAAACAGATAAATGCAGCAATGCCGGGTCCCTGACGAAGGGCCCGGCATTGCTGCGTTCTTTTCCTTTTTACTTTCGTCTTCTGTGCCTGCTTCTGCCTGTATTTCCGGCCTTTCTCACTGCGGTGTCTTCCCGTCCTGCAGCTCTTCGATGGCCGTAAGGTATCTCTCCCGATCCTCTTCCGGAAGGGAGGTGATGAGCTCCTCCGCTTCCTGCAGGCATTCTCCGGCATCTGCCTTTTCCCGAAGTCCCGCCTTGATTCTCCAGGCATCGAGCACGTGGCAAAGGCTTCTCCCGTCATTCCACCCGCGGGCACGGATGAGATCCTCCCCGTAGGCCTCGTCGGTGTAAAAGAGGATCGCCCCCGCATCGTGGATCAGTCTCTTCCAGATGTCTCCCTGAAGGTTCAGGATGCTCTCCGTCTCAAGCCCCAGGAGCAGGAACGGCATGATGGCCCGGATTCTGTGAGAGAAGCGGATGTTCTCCCTCAGATGGTCGAGGGCGCGCTTTGGCTGTCCCGACAGGATCAGCAGTACCCCTGCCATTGCAGGTCCCTGGATATTCCGGGCAGGATCAAAGGCCTCCTTTTCTGCAACCTGCGCATCGACAAGATCCAGGACCTGTTCCTCGATCTCGGGATAGCTGTCATCCTCAAGGTAGAGCCGGATAAAGTTCAGTCCGTCCGAGACGTTCTGGAACCTCTCGAGAAGGACATATCGGAGGGGACTCCCATCGTCCTTCCTGTCTTTTCCAGGACCTGCCGCTCTCTCACCGGAAAGCCTGGACAGTCCCGGGTGGAGCTGCCCGTATGAGCGGGCAAGTTCCCGGATCTTCTCCGGCCGTGTGGGGAGATAGGCCAGAATGGCAGAGAGCACCGCATCCGCCGTATCCCCCGGCGTTCCCGCTGCAACTTTGGCAACCTTCGGCAGAAACCGTTCGGTAAACTCCCTCTGCATCTGCGTTCCCGCAAGCATCGAAGAAACGCGGGGCAGGAGGCTTTCAAAGCTCTCCTCATGATTTGCCGCGGACTGGTAGAAGAGCCGCACCGCCTTCTCGCCGGTGTACTTCAGGAAGATCTCGCACAGGCGCTGCGCATCGGCCTCGCTCTGCGCGTTTGCTCCCGCCTTTTTCAGCTCCCTTTTTCGCTCCTCCCGTCCCAGGTCCGATGCTGAGTAATAGACGCAGAATTCTCCGTGGCGAGGTTCCAGTCTTCCCTTTCTGTGGTACATGTCCCCTCCTTTCCGGACTGCCCGTGGTCCTTTTTATTCCTCCAGCGCCTTTTCCAGTGCCGCAAGAAGCGCCTGTTTTCCATCACCCGTTTTTGCGGAAAACGGCAACACCTGAAGCGCCCTGTGCTCGACCACAAAGTCCCTTGCTCCCGGCAGATCCGCCTTGTTAAGAAGCGTGATCACCTTCTTGTGCCCGGCTGAAAGATCGTCCAGCACCTGATAGACCGTTGCCATCTCCTGCTCCATGTCGGGGCTTGCCGCGTCCACCACGTGGATCAGAATATCGGAGAGTGCCGCCTCCTCGAGCGTTGCCCGGAACGCATCGACAAGATCATGGGGAAGCTTTCGCACAAGTCCCACCGTATCGGTAAGAAGAATGGTCCTGCCGCCCGGCAGGTACAGGCGCCTCGTCGTCGGATCGAGCGTTGCAAAGAGCGCATCCTCGGAGAGGACCGAGGAGCCGGTGAGGAGGTTCAAAAGCGTCGACTTCCCGGCGTTCGTGTAGCCCACGATCGCGCAGGTCGTGATTCCCCGCTTCGTCCTCTGGCGCCTTGTCACCTCACGGTGGTTCTTGACCTTCTCCAGCTCCCTTGAGAGGGTTGCTATCCGGTGGCCGATCTGACGCCGGTTCGTCTCAAGTCTCGTCTCTCCGGGGCCTCTCGTCCCGATGCCGCCGCCCTGGCGGGAGAGATAGGTCGTGGACCCCACGAGGTGTGCCTGCCGGTATTTGAGCTGGGCCAGCTCCACCTGGATCTTGCCCTCTCTGGTGATGGCACGCGCCGCAAAGATGTCCAGAATCACCAGCGTCCGGTCAAGCACCTCAAGGTCGAGGGCTTTGGACATCTGGTTCAGCTGGGACGGGGTGAGCTCGTCATCACAGACAATGGCCGTGCACTCATTTTCCTCTGCCATCTGCCGGATTTCGGCAAGCTTTCCCTCTCCGACATACGTTGCGGGATCCGGGGTGCGCCGGTTCTGGACAAGGCGCCCCCCTTCCGTTCCTCCCGCGGCCCGGACCAGTTCCGAGAGCTCGTCGAGGAGAGCGTCGCCGATCCCGACAAGAAGGCAGCGCTGCATCGTATCATTCGTCATGGCTGTCCGGCTCCGGCGTATCGTCCGGGCTTGTCACGTACTTTTTCAGTTCCTCCACGTACACGGATCCCACATCGGAGAGCGAGGAGCCGGTACGGGTCAGGTATCCGATCGTCATCACCGTGTTCTGATGCTCTTCGTCCTCACGGAAGGGGACAGCGACATATTCGGAGCCGTTGAGCTGTCTTGAGAGGATGCCCGAGCATAGCGTGAACGCGTTCAGTCCCCGCATGAGGTTCAGATTCGTCGCCCGGTCCGCGGTGTGGATGACCCTCGGATAGTGCAGATCCGAGAGAATCTCCTCCGCATAGTACTCCGAGCCCTCCCCGCCCTGGGAGAACATCAGGCAGGGATACGGGGACAGATCCTCGATGGAAACGCTCTTCTTCCCCGCAAGCGGGTGGTCCTTGTACAGGTAGGCGTAGGCCTTGCAGTCGACAAGCGGCGTAAAGGTCAGATCAGCCTGTTCAAACTGTCTTGTCAGGATCCGGCGGTTGAAGTCGCTCAGGTACAGGATCCCGATCTCGGCCCTCGCGTTTGCGACATCATCGATGACGTTGCGGGTCTTGGTCTCGAGAATCGCAAAGTCATAGTCCTTCGACCCGAACTGCTTCATCGTGCTGATGAACGCCTCGACCGCAAAGGAGTAGTGCTGCGTCGAGACCGAAAACTTGCGCCGAACCTTTCCCTTTGCATACTCATCCCTGAGGATATCGTACTGCTGGTACAAGGCTCTTGCTCTCGTTAAGAACTCCAGTCCGTCCGCCGTCGGCGTGACCCCCCGGCTCGTTCTCTCAAAGATCGTGATCCCGAGCTCCTGCTCGAGGTCCCGGAGCGCATTGGAAAGGGACGGCTGGGACAGGTACAGCGCCTGTGCCGCCTTGTTGAGAGATCCCTCCCGCTCGATGGTAAGGACATAGGAAAGCTGCTGCATCGTCATGACAGATGCCCCCTCTTCTTCTGCTCGTCAAGGATCTCCTCGGTCCTCTCATAGAGAACTTCAGATCCCTTCCTTGTCTTCCCCTGCCGTCCCTCGACCGTATCTCTCGACACCTTATGTTCCACCCAGTCGGCGCCGTCGTTTGCATTGTTTAAGAGAAGCGGCTGGAAGTTGTCCATCGCATGGGCAAAGTGCGCCTCGGGGGTCAGATCCTCCTCAAACTCCTCGAACAGAGCCCGAAGATCCTTTGCCTGATCGTCCGGAAGGAGTGCGAAGATCCGGTCCGCCGCCTTCTCCTCCCGCGCATGCTGGGTCTTCTTTCCCTCCTCATCGTAGGCGTACGTATCCCCGGCATCGATCTCCACGACATCGTGGATCAGGCACATGATCATCGTGTGCAGCACGTCGATCTTCTCGTTGGAATACTCCGAGAGAAGATAGCACATGATCGCCATGTGCCAGGCGTGCTCCGCATCGTCCTCCCTCCGTCCGTGGCCTGTCAGGTGTGTCTGCCGGAGAATGTTCTTTTCCTTGTCCAGTTCCAGTATGAAATTCATCTGCGCCTCAAGGCGCTCTCTTGTCATATCGTTCATGTCTTTCAGTATACACCCTGATCGAAAATCCCGTTCTGAATGGATTTGCCTTTGCTTCATGAAAATCTCAGAAATCGATTTCACGTTTTTTTCTTGCAATCATGGACAAGCGTGGTAAACTATAACCGTTTTCATCAGCATTCATATTTTGTTCATTTATCTGTCTCTGAAAACCATTGAAACATTTCGGTGAAAATCCTTTATATTATGGCTTTTTACCGTGTGTCACACATTGTTCATATATTTGGAAGTGAAATGAAGCATCGTCTTACCATTCTGCTGGAAAACCACAACAGCATATCAGGGGACCTTCCGGGTGGTGCCGATGCGGCACCTTTTATCTTCCACAAAGGCTGCGAGGAGGCTCTGTTCTCCCTTGCCTTCGATACCTGCCTTACCGATTCCCCGGAAATGGCATCGCTTATCCGGAGGCGCTGTCCCAAAGCGCAGGTACGGGTCCTTGAGGATGAGAGCCTCTTTTTTGTGCCTTCAATGGAAAACACCATGCCGCGTCCTTCATTTGACTCCGGTCTTGTCCATCTCATCGATGCACTCTCCAAAGTGACCCGTGCAGAAGAGATTTCGCAGGTGCTGAACCGCTTTTCCGGAGAGCTTGGCATCCGGGGAGCCCGGCTGTTTCTTCGATCTCCCGAGGAAAAAGATGCAGGCACTGTCCTGTTCCCGGGTCTTGAAGGCTATAGCAGGAAGGAGGCACTCCTTCTCCTTCTCTATCCTGTCCAGAAGGATGGGATTCTCACTGCCCTTTTAGGGCTCACGGCGTGTGAGGCTTCCTTTGAAGAGCTTGCCCTGATCCTGCACCTTGTTTCCCACGAGATGGAGCGGATCCGGAAGACAGAGCTTCTGACGGCAAAAAACGCAGAGCTCACACGGCTCTATACCCACGATTCCCTGACAAAGCTCCACAACCGCTTTGCCCTGGAAAAGGGCGGACGGGCCCTGTTTGAGGAGCATCTTCGGCAAAACGGCGTCGTGTCCCTCTGGTTTGTCGATGTGGACCACTTAAAGTACATCAATGACACCTTCGGCCACGTCGTCGGAGACCAGGTCCTTCAGAAAACCGCGGACGTTATCCATGCGGTCGGCAAGTCCCATGATCTCTTTACGGCGCGCTTTGGCGGCGATGAGTTCATTCTCATCGGTGCCGGGGACGATGAAAACCTGAGGTTCCTTCTGCAGGAGCGGATTTCGAAGATCCGCCTCGTCCGCCCCGCACACAGCGACTTTGCAGATCCTGCAGGATATGTTCCATCAATCAGTATCGGAAGAATAGAGGCCAGAAATCACATTTCCTTTGAGGAATGTATCGCGGCCGCAGATCAGCGCATGTACGAGAGAAAGCGCGAGCTGCGGGCCTGAAGACCAAAGACGGATCCCCCGGAGAGTTCCGGGTTTAGCAGAGCGCACACGAAGGGTAATCGGGGTGATTGCTTCTGTGGTTTCCTCTACGGGGTTCCCATATCAAAAGCCGGGCGTTCCTGCGCCCGGCCCTTTTTTTCTGTCCATAACAGAAAGGCCAGCCGTCCGGGGGAGTGGACGGCTGGCGAAAAATGGGGGAGATTATTTGTGGGGAAAAGCATGTCTGTTTTTCCTGACGAGGACATGATACCGCAGATCAGAGGGAAGTCCATGAAACGCGGATAAGCATTTCATGAAATAATTATGAAACGCTTTCGTCTTCTCCAGGAAACTCTCTTTGGAAACAGCGTTCACAGAATCTCCACAGACTTTCCACCGACCCGTCACAATTCCTGCCCGGGGATCTGATACGATACCAGTCGGAAAGACAGACAACAACATCTTTTCGCAAACAACACAACTCCCCCTCAAGGACCGGCGTCTGACGCCGGTCCTTCCTTTTGTTGTGCGCCCGGCGGCGCACGTTTCTAACCGGTGAAAGTCCGGAATCCGCCCGGTAGTGGGAAGGATACAGCCGAAAGCAAGGGTGTCCATCG
>OMXP01000049.1 GCA_900315055.1 uncultured Lachnospiraceae bacterium | reverse complement strand
CTCGGTCTCGGATATCCATCCTTGCTGAACGAGTATGACAAAGTTCACGTTAACGTTTGAACCGCCGTGTACCGAACGGTACGCACGGTGGTGTTGGAGACGGGTGAAATCCCCGTCTACCAGATTGATACGGAAGCCGGATTTGTCCGCAGGAAGCAATGTGTCTTTCCGACACCCGCAGAGCAGCGTCTGCCATACTGCCCGGAAAAAGTGCCTGACTTCGGGGATACTGTGGGTAGGAAACTAAATCAGAATATCAGAAACATAAAATTACGGAAAACGCGTAAAAACATTGATGAAATATTGAGATTTTGATACCATGAGAGCGGGAGGACAGGAGAAATGATTGAGTATTTTACCGTGAAAAATGTGCTTTCCTTTTCCGAGGAGACCACCCTGGATCTGCGGGCAGTGCGTGCCTACAACGAGCACCCGTCCAACACGATTCCGGTAAATCGGGATACGGCACTCCTGAGGGTCGTCTCCATTTACGGAGCAAATGCCAGCGGAAAGTCCAATCTTTACTCCGCACTGAACTGCTTTCGAAGGATTGTGGTCGATTCCGCAAATTTGCTGGACCAATCGGAGAATACAGCGATCCGACAGAACTATCTTCCGTACAGCTTCTGCGATACCCCAGAGGATTCCGAGTTTGAAGTTGGGGCGATCTGCAACGACTGCCGTTATACTTACGGTTTTACCTACAATGACAGAAGAATCGAGAAGGAGTGGCTGTACCGGAGACCTTTATCGACCAACAGACTTTCCATTATTCTGGAGCGTGACGGCAACGAGGTTCGTTTTGGCGCCAGCGTACGGAAGGAGTGCGATCCGTTTCGCACCCTGATCACTGAGACCACACTGGCTCTTTCCGTATTGGGGAAGGTGCCGATGAAACGTTCGGCATTTGCCGATGTTCTTCGTGAGATCCAATCCATGAATTTCATTACGACCGACAACAGTAATGAGTCGTTGAAAATGCTGCAGTTTCTGTTGCCGGATCTGATTACGAACCACAAGGACAGAGTGATCGGCTTCCTGCGTTCCATCGATACGGGAATCCTGGATATACGGCTGGATGACAGCATCAAAAAGGCACCGCAGATTTTTACGACTCACATCGGTAAAAATCAAAAGAAGTACGAGCTCAGGCTTCAGAATGAGTCGAATGGAACGCTGAAGGCACTGACGCTGTATTTGTTTTTGAATTCCGCGATTCGGCACAATCAGCTGATTTTTGTTGATGAACTGAATGACAAACTGCACCCGCTGCTGCTGAAGCTCCTGGTTGATCAGTTTTACCGGGACGACACAACGGCACAGCTGGTTTATACAACCCATGATACAACTCTGATGGACAGGCACTTCTTCCGCAGAGACCAGATCTGCTTTGTTCAAAAAGATACGTTCGGTGTGTCCCGGTTATATTCTCTGGCTGATTTCAAGGTTCGGAATGATGCATCCTTCGAAAGTGACTATCTTGCCGGTGTATATGGAGGCATTCCGAAACTCGATGATCTTCCGCACGGTACAGAAAAGGGGAAGGGGCGATGAGTTCAGGATTTTTTGATCGAAAGAGAAAGAGCAAAGGTCCGCGAAAAGCGGGAAGCAGGATTCCGGGCATGAACTCCTACCTGATTGTGACAGAAGGAACACAGACGGAGCCAAACTACTTTAATGGATTGAAAAGAAAAATTCATAAAAAGGTAAGTGGCAATGTTGACATTGTGGCACCGGCGATTGACGTAAAAGGGAAAGGTCTTGGGACCTGCAGTTTGATTGAAGAGACTCTGAATCTTATCAAGCACGCCAGAATCCTGTATCAGAATGTCTGGGTGGTCTTTGACAGAGACGATTTCGAGGATTTCGATGCAGCTGTTAAGATGGCCCGGGAAAACAATATTCAGGCGGCGTGGAGCAATTCCTGTTTTGAGTATTGGATTGATCTCCATTTTGAATACTGTGTACAGGAACTGACCAGCGAAGACTGGAGAAGACGCGTGGATCATCAGTTCAAAAAGAGCGGCTTGAATGGAGGAGTATATCAAAAGAACGATGAGAATATCTTCGAAGAGCTGAGTGAAGAGGGCAGGCTTGATAACGCCTTTGCAAATGCAAAGAGGCGTATGGGTGAATTTAACAGCACGAAAGATGTACCGTCAAAATTTAATCCCGGAACGACCGTATATCAGCTTGTGGAGAATCTGATGCAGTATCTGCAGTGACAGATGGAGACAGGTAAAACGGCTTGTCTCCGGAGCAGGATATGGAACATGTGATAAAAGGGCGCACCCCGCTTTGGGATGCGCCCTTTTGATAGCCGTATGAAATAGAAGGTGTTTATGGCGATGCTCTATCAGCGCTGTGCAAAGAGCCAGTCGCGCACGGCCGCGAGCTTGTAGCCGTAGTCAAACGCTGCCATGTGCTCGGAGCCGTTTCCGCCATAGGCGGTAAGAACCGACCCTGCCTTCCAGTTGATGAAGTTGTACAGGCTGCCCTCGGCGAGCATGGAGGAGACGGCATCTTCAAGCTCCTGCTTGGTGGATGCATCGTCAGCAAGGAAGGCATCAAGGTCGGTGACAGAGGAGATGGTAAGGCCCTCGTCGGTCAGCATCTCTTTGACCTCTGTCTGGCCGTCGGTTGCGCTCTCATCCCCTGCCGCCGTGATGTAGAGGAGATTCACATCCTTCAGGCCGGAGAGTGTTGAAATATCCCACTGTCCGTCCACGATGAGGACACCTGCGTAGAGGTCCGGGTTCCGGGCTGCGGTGTAGAGGGTTGTCATGGCGCCCATCGACTGGCCGGTGCCGTAGATCCGGGATCTGTCTGCCCCGTATTTCTCCGTGATGTCCGTGATGATCTCGGGTACCGCATCGAGGTAGTCGGTGGTGGTGCAGCTTCCGTGGTCATCGAGGACAACCTCCGGGAACACCAGGGTGACGACAAGGCAGGGATTCTTCTCCTGGACCTCATCGGTTGCCCAGACGATGCCGCCCCAGCCCTGGGTCAGGGAGCAGGAGACATCATTCTCTGCGGTGGTCGCATCCCCGATAAAGAACACGATGGGAAGCGTGCAGTCGCCCGCATAGCCGTCGGGGACGTAAATGTTGTAGTCGACGGTAAGACCTTTCTCCTCATCGGTCCAGGTATCCTGCTTGTACTTGTCCTGGACGTTCTCGAGCATCTCCTGGAGCTCGGTATCGGATGACTTGTCGAGGCCTGCGCTTCCGGCTCCTTCGTTTCCACCGCCCTGCCCCATGGCACCGCCGCCTTTTCCGTCCTTTTGTCCGGGGCCTTCTTCCGTCGTCACGGTCTGTGTGCTGCTTTCCACGCACCCTGCAAGGAGAGCTGCCGCAAGGGCAGTGGCTGTGAGGATCGGGATGGTACGTCTTTTCATGTGGCTCATGATTGTCTCCTGTTCGAAGCGGTATGGAACATCGGTTCCTGCAGGGGATTTGTCAGAACAACCTCAAATGGACCTGAAAGTACCGCGGTGTGTTTACTGCGTCTTATCCGACGGACCCATACATGTACAGGTATTTTTAGGACACTGCGGTATTGCGGCAAGGGCTCAGACGTGGTAGAAAAGAATGCAGGGGGAGCGCTTTTGCGCTCTCCTTTGCATACATGGGGGAACATGTCGTCATGACCGCTTCACAACAGGCTTTCTTCAGCAGCGCCTATCAGCCCTTCTATCTCTTTTTCCTTGTCATCTGTCTTATCATCGCGGGACAGGTGTACGGGAGAATCCAGTCCAACATCGGCCGTCAGTCGGAGACAAAGGCCTTCCGGCGGATCATTAGGGTCTATGTCATCTATATCTTCGAGGATATGACCTGGGTGCTGTTATCGTTCCACACGCACCTTCACCTTGCAACGACGCTTCTCGAGTACATCCAGTCCGGGATCCTTGCCCTGTTTACGTTCTGCTGGTTTCTCTTTGCGGAGCACTACATCGACGGCTTCCCGGTCATGAACCGGAAGTACTGTCGCTTCTATGCGGTGCCGCTTACTGTGGCAGGTGCGGTCACAGTGAGCTTCTGCCTGAACCTTGTCGGGGCGGCCGGGAACGGTCTCTGGCAGTCCTTCTACCTGTACCTCATCAATTCCGTCGTGGATACCTTCTACCTTGCCTTTGCCTTCCTGCACACGCTGATCCGGGCGCTTCGGGAGAAACGGAAGGCGCAGCGGCAGCGCTTTGTTGTCATCCTCGAGTGCATCCTCTATCCCGCGGTCGGTGCGACGGCAAGTTTTTTCATTTCCTATGTGCCGTTCATCATCATGATGATTCTCCCCTCCATCATCAAGGTCCTCATCGAGATGCAGAACGCCAACATCTACACGGACGCACTGACCGGGATCAACAACAGGTACCGTGTGAACGAGTACCTCGAAAAGAGCTGGGAACATGTCTCCAAAACATCCCCGATCGTCCTGTACATGATCGACATCAACAAGTTCAAGGTGATCAACGATAAGTATGGGCATCTTGAAGGGGACCATGCGCTGGTCATCATCGCAAACTGCCTGAAGAAGCTCACCGGCGAGGGGATTGTGATCGGACGGTTCGGAGGAGATGAGTTTATTCTTGTCGATACGAAGAATCATGATCCGAAGGAGACGGTGGCACGGTACAGGTCTTACCTTGCAGACGCTGCAAAAGAGCAGAACCTTCCCTACTCCCTGACTGTTGCTTTTGGGTATGCCGTCTGTACCGATCCCACGGAGAGGATCGAGGACGTGCAGAAGAGAGCGGACCTGGCACTGTACGAGGACAAGAGGGCTTTGTAATCTGCCTGTTCCATCGGCTTTGGAATCCCGGGGATTGGCATTGTTTCCTCCATCTGTTCCGGCTACAATAAACCCATACGAAAACCTCAGGGAAGAGGAAGGCGATGTGCCATCCCCTTCCCTTTTTAATTTTCGAAGGAGGAGATGATGAAGAGAAAGAGCCTTATCCTTGCCCTTGTCACGGTGGTTCTCTGGGGGAGTCTTGCGCCGCTTGCAAAGATCCTGCTGTCCTCGATGCCGGATCTCGAGGTGCTCTTCCTTGGAAGTACAGCGGCCTTTCTGTTTCTTTTTGTCGTTAACCTGGTGACCGGAAAGTTAAAGCTGCTTTCTTTGTACCGGTGGAGGGATTTGGCGTATATGACAGGGCTCGGCTTTGTCGGTCTCTTTCTCTACCATGCCTTCTACTATGCGGGGATCGCCTCTTTGTCTGCGCAGGAGGCCTGCATCATCAACTACCTGTGGCCCATCATGACGGTGGTGTTTTCGTGCCTCATTCTCAAGGAGAAGCTGACACCTGCAAAGGCGGGAGCGCTTCTTTTGTCCTTTGCGGGGATTGCAGTGCTGTTTTTGGGGGATGTGTCTCTTTTGAAGGGGAGTGCTGCCGGGGTTCTCTGTTGTCTTCTGGCGCCGGTCTGCTACGGGTGGTATTCCATCATGAACCGGAAGCTGTCCTATGATGAGAATATCCTGATGATGATGAGCTGGCTTGTGACGGCGCTCTGCTCCCTGTTCGGCGTCCTTTCCGGGGACTGGGTTCCGGTACGGGTATCGGACGTCCCGGGGATTCTCTGGATCGGCATCGTCACAAACGGCGCGGCCTATCTCTTCTGGGCCCTGGCCCTGAAGGGTGCCGGGAATGTCGCCGGGGTGGCAAACCTTGCGTATCTTACCCCGTTCCTGTCGGTCCTGCTGTCGGCTGTTGTGCTGAAGGAGAAGATCACGGTGCGTGCCGTCCTTGCCCTCGTCCTCATCATCGGAGGGGTGCTCTGGCAGTCGCTTGCGGGAGAGGGGAAGAAGAAAGCGATTCGGGTCTGATTTCTCCTTTACGTACTTGAATTTCCGGTCATATCCCTGCAAAATGTAGGTAAACTTCCATCGGACACTTTCACCGCAGCATCTGCTGCAGAGGGGAGACTGTCATGAGGACGATTTTCGTACTGGATGAGAAGAACTACACGGACGACATGCCCTGCGAAGAGCGGCATGTGGTGCGGGCTCTGATCGAACGGGACGGGAAGCTTGCCATGCAGAAGTCCGCGGCGGGAATCTACAAGATCCCGGGCGGCACCATGGATCCGGAGGAGGACCGGGCGGATGCCCTGTCCCGGGAAGTACTGGAGGAGACGGGACTTGTGATCGTAAGATCTACGATCACGGAGATCGGCGCGACCGTAGAGAAGCGCCGGGATCTCTTTGATCCCGGAAAAATCTTCCTTCGCCTCACGTACTTCTATTCCTGCAGGGTGACCGGAGAGCAGTTCCCGCTCCACCTGACGGACAGCGAGAGAGACCTGGGGTTTACCGCGGTCTGGGCGGATCCCCTGGATGCGATCGCCGCCAACGAGAAGGCGGACGTCGACCGGCACTGCTACGAGCGGGACACCAGGTTCCTCGAATGGTATGTCCGAAACCGCGAGCCTGTTGCTATGCAGGGCAGCATCTAGCCTGCCGTTCAAAAGGGTATTAAAAAAGTGCAGGCTCAAGTGCGCCCGCACGAATTTCAGATTTCACGAAGATTCACTTCCTTACTTTCCCGATTTCCTCATTGATCTCATCAAGTGTCATCACAGAGACACCTCTGTTTTCAGTCCCTTTATCACCGCCCGGGACGGGATACGTGTGCTTTCCATGAGAGCTCCTTTCAGGACTGCACTTTTTCTGCTTCCTGCAGCTTCCGTTCCTCCTGCTGTTCCTTCTTCTCGTTCCGGATCTCCCAGTGGATGAGGAACGTCAGCATGGCCCTGAGGACGATGATGGCGCCGAGGATCCCAAGTTCCGACCACTCCCTCACGACCACCGTGCGCAGCACCTCGCCGCCCATCTTGAATTCCAGGGCAAGGGCGATGCCCTGGGCGAGGTTCAGGCGGATGTTCACCGGGGATCTTCGAACCCACCGCACGAAGCACTTCACGGCGACGACGACCAGGACGATGATGCCGAACATCTCGAGGACAACGGTACAGATGGAGACCACATCTTCAAGGACAAGGTCGAGAACGGATATGAGTGAAGTCATGGGCTGCTCCCTTCGGGGTCTGATGTTTACAGGTTTATGATACCAGATCGGGGGTACGGGCAATACTCTGATTTTCCTGTTTTCCGTCTGTCTTTGTGTCCTTCCGGGACACCACTTCCTTCCGGCTTTTCTCTATGATGACTTCGAGGAGGTGAAGAAGATGAAGATTATCGGAATCCTGCTTCTTGTTCTTGGCATCATCGGCCTTGTGATGGGCATGATGATGTTCGGGGATATCGGGATTGCCTGCATCGTGGGAGCCCTTTCTGCGATCCTCTCGGGGATTGGGTTCCTGCAGGTAGCAAAGAAGCTCTGATACTGAAGCTGTATAAAACCCGGCGCTGTCAGCTGTCCTTTGAGACGTGCTGACAGTGCCGGGTCTTTCTTTTTGGTCTTTGCTTTTGTTTCTATTGGTCGTCCCTGGCAAGATCCTGATAGAGTCTTGCATACAGATCGGGTCTGAAATCCCGCTTCCCTTCCGTGTTCCTCGTAAAGAACGGGATCTGGCCGTAGAGATCGGTCAGAGACAGGTCAACGGTTCCGCACTTCATGCCGGGATCCTCACTTCCGGGATCCCCGAACATCGCTCCGACATAGGTGTGCGCACCGCCGCCAGAGGCGTCAGGGCCGACGACAGAGCTTCCGCCGATAAAGTGGCTTCGAAGGTCCGGTCCCGTGAGGTTTGCGGATGCGATGAACTCATAGTTGACCATCGCATAGGCAGGAATCGCAAGCCGTGCGGAGCCTGCCGTGCAGGGCGCATCGGGGCAGGCGGTGACGTTGAGGATCAGGCGGCACCCCTTTGCCCGATAGTAGCGGTTGAGCTCCGGGAAGCAGTAGGTATCGTAGCAGATGGTGACACCGACCGGCCCCCAGGGGGTGTCGAATAGGACAGGGTCATCCCCGCGGATTGCCCACTCTGCCTCATCGAAGGGAAGATGGAGCTTCCGGTAGGCCTTTGCGCTCCCGTCCGGGGGGACGATCGCTGCCGAGTTGTAGACAGCACCGCTTGCGGCATCCCTTTCCGGCATGCCGAAGATGACGTAGAGGTTGTACTTTTTTGCCATCTCTGCCACAGCGTCTGTTGCAGGCCCCGGGATGGTCTCGGAGAGCCTTACGTGCATCTTTTCCTTACGTGGGTGCTCCGTGTCGTTGTCATATCCCGTAAGAGCTGTCTCCGGAAATACCACCATGTCCATGCCGCGTTTTCCGGCCTCTTCGCAGTATCCCACGATCCGGCGAAGGTTCCTGTCCCTGTCTCCCCAGAATGCGGTGAAGTTCACCACCGCAAGGTTGATTACATCTTTCATGCTGCTGCCTTTCCTTTCCCTCAGGCAGGGCATCTCCTGGTCCTGCCTTTCTGTTCTCTGTAAATAAACGCAGGGACAGGGGATTCCCGGGTAAAGAATCCTTCTGTCCCTGCGTCTTTGCAAGTCTTGCCTGTGAAAAGAGTACCGCAGAATGAAGAGCAGGGCAAACAACCGTATGTTCTTTATCCTCAACCAAAAGGTTCAGACCTGCAGGATCATACCGCAAAGAAGAATAAAAATGCCGTTCCAGGCAACCCGGATTGCAGGGTGTATGGTACGATGCAGGGGATAACGATAAGTAACCGGACAGGAGGATCCGAAATGGCAAAGTGGACAAGCGTGGACGAGTATTTCTCAAGCTGTGAACCGTATCAGCTGCCCTGCCTTGAGGCGATGCGCAGGATCTGTAAGAGTGAGCTGCCGGAGGCTGCCGAGTGCATCAGCTACAATATGCCTGCCTACCGCACGAGCCAGGTGCTGGTGTACTTTGCCGCGGGAAAGAAGCACCTCGGGTTCTATCCGACCCCGGGGCCGATCGAGAAGTATGCGGAGGAGCTGAAGGAGTATCACACCTCCAAGGGTGCCGTGCAGTTCCCGTATGACAAACCTCTTCCGGAGGAGCTGATACGGGAGATGATCCGGTACCGGGTGGAAGAGGTTCAGGGCTGATCCCTGAGCGAAAGTGTTCAGACTTCCGGACTGCAAAGATCGAAGAAGTTCCGGGCACCGGCGGAGATGTAGCGGTCCTTTCGGATGACAAGCTCGAGACTTGTCTGCAGCTCCGGGTCCTGAAGAGGACGCATGACAAGGCCGTCCGACTCTTCGATTCCCTGCCCCGGGACCAGGGCAAGGCCAAGGGAGCCTTTTGCGAGGGAGAGGCAGGTGCGAAGATCGTCTGCCATGCAGACGATGTCCGGCGAAACCTTTGCCCGGTCGAAGGCTTCCTTCAGGGTCTTTTCCCATCTGCGGTAGAAGAGGATGGGAACTCCGTCAAGATCGGCGATCGAGATAGGGTCTTTGAGGGAGGAGATCTCCTCCTTCGTCCCCGCAAGGACCATGGGATCGGTGCGAAGAGTTTTGCGGTCCACGTTGTCGAAGTTTTCGGGAGTTCGGACAAAGGCAAGCTCGATCTCGCCCCGTGCCACCATCTCCTCGAGTTCCACGGTGCTGTGCTCGCTGATCGCAAAGCGGACGTTCGGATAGGCCCTGTGGAACCGGACAAACCAGTCCGTGACCTCTCTGACATGGCAGGAGGAGACACAGCCGATCCGGAGAATGCCGGTGCCGCCGTCGGTAATGCTCTCGATGTCTTGTCTTGCCTGCTCCTCGATGGAGACCATTTCCAGGGCGTACTGGTAGAGCCGTCTCCCCGCAGGGGTCAGCTGAATCTGCCGGGAGCCCCGAAGAAACAGAGAGGTGCCAAGCTCTGCCTCGAGACCTTTCATCTGGGCGGAGAGCGGCGGCTGGGTCAGATGCAGTTTTCTTGCGGCTGCCGAGATGCTGCCTTCCTCGACAACGGCGATGTAGTAGCGAAGTGTTCGGATATCCATGTCGTATATGTTCACCTGAAATCAATGAAACGGCTATGGATCCATTATACGGGATGAGGCAGTCCTCATCCTGCAAAGGAGCGGTAATCCCTCTTTTTTTGCGCGGGCTGCAGCCCCGGTTGTATGATGGAACAGGGCGGTGATGCCAGAGCAACAATGCAGGGCAATGCTGCCCGAAGGGAGGTTTCACATGGAATGGCTCGATGGAATATTCGGTGTTGTAACGGGGGATGCGCTGGGGGATCCGGTGCAGTTTGAGTCCCGAAGACAGGTGGCGCTGCACCCGGTGACTGCCATGCGGGGAGGCGGCGCCTACTCGATGCCTGCAGGGGCCTGGACGGATGACGGCAGCATGACGCTCGCACTTCTTGCAAGCATCTGTGAGAAACACGGGATTGACCTTGATGACATCTGTGAGCGGTTTATCGACTGGAACGATAACGGGGCATACACGCCCTTTGGCGAGGCCTTTGATCAGGGAGGCTGTACGCTGGCTTCGATCGAGCGGTATAAGAGAACGAGAGATCCGAAGACCTGCGGGGGCAGGAGCGAGCGCGACAACGGCAACGGCTCCCTGATGCGGATCCTGCCGGTGTGCATTTACTGTGCGAGGAAAGAGCAGAAGGGAGAGATGTCCGCGGAGAAAGCCCTCGAGGAGATTCACGCGGTGTCCGCCCTGACCCATGCGCACGCTCGCTCGAAGATTGGCTGCGGGCTGTACGGGTTCCTTGTCGGGACCATCCTTGAGAAGAAGGGGAGTGCGCCGCTCTCAGATATCCTGCAGGAAGGTATGGAACGGGGATTTTCGTTCTATGAAGAGCGTGCGGAGTACAGGCAGGAGCTTTCCCACTATGACAGGCTCCGGGATCTGTCGGCTCTTAAAGATACGCCGTCGGAGGAGATCAGAAGTTCCGGCTACGTCGTGGATACGCTGGAGGCCACGGTATGGGCGTTGCTGCAGGAGGAGACCTTTGAGAAAACGCTGCTTCGTGCGGTAAATCTCGGGGATGATGCGGATACCGTGGGTGCCGTGACCGGAGGACTGGCAGGTCTGTACTACGGGTATGAGAGCATCCCGAAGGAGTGGCTCTTAGTGATCCCGAAGAGGGAGAAGATCGAGGTGCTGTGCAGGCAGATGGAGGAAGAGACAAAGGCATAGTGCGTTAACAGCCGCCCAAAGTCACAAAGGCTCAGGATGATCCTTTGGCGTATCTTCGGGCACAGCTTATGCCGGGAAATGGACGGCTTGTGCCACAGATCTGTACTCGGAATTTCTTTCCGGTAGAATCCCCTTTGCAAGGAGCAAAGTTCAATAACAGCAAAGGAGATTGCCATGCAGGGTTTGAAAAAGTGGTGGGCAGGATTTTCCGAGAAGCATCCGAAACTGTCCAAGTGGTTGTATCAGATCGCATTCTTTATCATCTTCAGTGAGGGCGTCACGATTTTCCAGTACCTCGTCTTCACGTTTATGCCAAGAGCTCTGGGACTCGGGCTTGCGGGAACACAGTGGACCTGGCCCGGAATTCCGGTGACCCTGTTCGGCAAGAGCTTTACCTGGAATGCTCTCGGATATGATGTCCTCTACGACGCAGCCGGAAATGTCATGATCGGCGGCGGACTCGGGTACTTCCTTTCGATGCTCACGGGATCGTTCCTTGCACAGTGCATCAACTTCCCGCTGCAGAGAAACATCACCTTCAAGAGCCACGGCAATCCGGCATGGCAGGCCATGTGGTACTTCATCGCCTGGATCATCATCACCCCGATCGTCAATTCCCTGAACTGCGTCTGGGTCGGTGTCATGCAGGGTGTCGTTCCGGACTGGCTCTACAACATCGGTTCCACCTTCATCATGGGCGGTATCTCGATGATCGTGTTCTTCTTCGTCTTCAAGATCATCTTCCCCGAGGGAGAGGCAAAGAAGGAGCCTGCAGAGGCAAAGTAATCCAATCTGATATCAGTACAGCAAAGAGCGCATCGGATTCCTCCCCCGATGCGCTCTTTTTTCCTGGATTCGATGCGTTTCCTTAAGAACGGGTTCGCTGCCGGGTGAAGGCCGGGCGGCCTTATCCTCACATCACTCCGGTGCCGGAACCATGATCCTGCATGGAGACTGGTGCAGGCACAAAGAGTGCGCAATAAAAAAGATCCTCCCGGAGCAGAGGAGATGTGTCCCGGACAGATGCATCAATACTGCTCGAAAGGAAGACCTTCACGGACAATGATACAGGTACCGGCCATGACGGTCAAACCTTGTTCCAGGAGAGAGGCATGCAAGAAGGGACGCTTCCCGGGAGACGGGATGATTCGATTCTTCCTGCAGCGATGACATAGGAACGTCAGTCTGAACGCAGATAAAGCCGGACAGCAGAAAACGGAGCACCCTGAAAAGGCACTCCGTCTGTCTGATTCCGGATATTCGATTTTGCTGCCGGTTTTCGGTGGTGCTTACTCGAGCTCGAATGCTCCCGTGTAGAGCTGGTAGTAGGTCCCCTTCTGCTCGAGGAGCTGCTCATGCGTGCCGCGCTCGATGATGCGGCCGTGGTCGAGGACCATGATGGCATCGCTGTTTCGTACTGTGGAGAGGCGGTGGGCGATGACAAACACCGTTCTTCCCTTCATCAGGTTGTCCATGCCCTGCTGCACGAGAGCTTCGGTTCTCGTATCGATGGAGCTTGTCGCCTCATCGAGGATCATGACCGGGGGATCGGCAACGGCAGCTCTTGCGATGGAGATGAGCTGGCGCTGTCCCTGGGAGAGGCTGGCTCCGTTCCCGGTGAGCATCGTCTGATAGCCGTCCGGGAGTCTTGTGATGAAGTCGTCGGCGTTTGCAAGCTTTGCCGCGGCGATGCACTCCTCATCGGTGGCATCAAGGCGTCCGTAGCGGATGTTGTCCATGACGGTGCCGGTAAAGAGGTTCACGTCCTGCAGCACCATGCCAAGGGACCTTCGAAGGTCGGGCTTTTTGATCTTTGTGATGTTGATCCCGTCATACCGGATCTTCCCGTCTGGGATGTCATAGAACCGGTTGATGAGGTTCGTGATCGTCGTCTTTCCGGCACCGGTGGCACCGACGAAGGCGATCTTCTGGCCGGGCTTTGCATAGAGCGATACGTCGTGAGAATCTCGTGGTCCGGGTTGTAGGAGAAGTCCACGTGTTCCATCTGGATGTCGCCTTTTAGCTCCACGTAGGTGGTGGTGCCGTCTGCCTTATGGAAGTGCTTCCAGGCCCAGAGGCCGGTCTTCTCGTCCGTCTCTGTGAGGTTCCCGTCTGCGTCCTTCTTTGCGTTGACGAGCATCACGTATCCGTTGTCTTCCTCGGGCTTTTCGTCCATGAGCTCAAAGACACGGCCTGCGCCGGCGATGCCCATGGCAATGAGGGAGACCTGGTTCGAGATCTGGCCGATTGTCTGGGAGAGCTGCCGGGACATCGACAGGAACGAGACGATGATGCCGGCCGTGATGGTGCCCATGCCGGTGAGGCTGATATTCACCGCATGGGAAAACACCAGGAGCCCTCCGAGGATCGCAAGCAGCACGTACATGATGTTGCCGAGGTTATTCAGGATCGGCATCAGGACATTTCCGGCGCTGTTTGCTTTTTCGCTGTCCGAGAAGAGCTCGTCGTTTAGCTTTTTGAAGTCCTGACGGGATCTCGTCTCATGGTTGAAGACCTTGACCACACGGGCGCCGTTCATCTGCTCCTCGATGTAGCCCTCGACAGAGGCAAGGGACTTCTGCTGGCGGGTCATGTAGGCGCTGCTTTCCCCGCCGATGCGGCCGGTCAGGGCGAGCATGATCCAGATCATGACGGCAACGACAAGGGACAGCCAGATGCTGTAGCAGAGCATCATGACGATGATCGCAATGATCGCGACGGCGGACTGGATGAACATCGGAAGGCTCTGCCCGATCATCTGACGTATGGCGTCCGTGTCGTTCGTGTAGGTCGACATGATGCTGCCGTGGGCATGGGTGTCAAAGTACCGGATCGGGAGGGTCTCCATGCGGTCGAACATGTCGTCCCGCATGTGCTTTAACGTCCCCTGGGTCACGGTTGCCATGATTCTCGTGTAGAGGAACGAGGAAAAGATGCCGACAAGATAGAAGATCGCCATTGAGGCGAGGATCTGAACGAACTTTGCGGCAACCGCTGCAAAGCCTTCGGTGATGCCGGGGGTGATGACCTCATCGATGAGCCGTTGCATGAAGACCGTCGCGACGGTGGATGCGAGAGCGCTCAGGATGATGCAGATCGTGACGACAATGAGCTGCGGCCTGTAGTAGTGAAACAGATATTTGATCAGCCGCTTTGCAGTGCCCGGCTTTGCGGCGTTTTTCACGTCTTTCAGGCTCCCCGGGCCGCGGCGGCCTCTGGGTCCTCTGTTTTCCTGTGCCATATCAGACAGCCTCCTTTCTTCCCGTCTGGGAATCATAGATCTCCCGGTAGATGCCGCCCTTACTGATGAGCTCGTCATGCGTTCCCTGCTCGACAATGCGGCCGCCGTCCATGACAAGGATCATGTCGCAGTCCTGCACGGAGGTGATGCGCTGGGCGATGATGATCTTTGTGGTATCCGGGATTTCCTCGGCAAAGGCCCTTCGGATCAGGGCATCGGTCTTCGTGTCGACCGCGGACGTGGAGTCATCGAGGATCAGGATCTTCGGCTTCTTGATGAGTGCTCTTGCAATGCACAGGCGCTGCTTCTGTCCGCCGGAGACGTTGGTGCCGCCCTGTTCGATCCAGGTGTTGTACTTGTCCGGCATCTGCTGGATGAACTCATCGGCGCAGGCAAGGCGGCAGCACCGCTCGATCTCTTCTTCGGTTGCGTTCTCATTGCCCCAGCGCATGTTGTCGAGGATGGTGCCGGAGAAGAGGACGTTTTTCTGCAGGACCACGGCCACCGCATCGCGGAGGGAGACGAGGTCATAGGTCTTCACATCTCTTCCTCCGACCTTTACGACGCCGTCTGTCGCGTCATAGAGCCTCGGGATCAGCTGGATCAGTGTCGACTTTGACGAGCCCGTGCCGCCGATGATGCCGACGCTCTCGCCGGATTTAATATGCAGGTTGATGTCCGTCAGGGCCTTGCGCTTACTGTGACTGGAATACTGAAAGCTTACATGGTCGAAATCGACACTGCCGTCGGGAACGGTGGTCACGGCGTTCTCAGGGCTGGTAAGCGTCGGCGTATAGTTCAGGACCTCTGCAATACGCTCTGCGGACTCCTGTGCCATGGAGGTCATGACAAAGACCATGGAGAGCATCATGATCGAGGATAGGATCTGAACCCCGTAGGTGATAAGGGATGACAGACCGCCGGTTGTAAACCCGGTCCCTGCGGTGTTGATGATAAGGCGCGCTCCAAGATAGGAGACAAGGAAGAGGGCCACATACATGCAGGCGTTCATCGCCGGCGTGTTCCAGGCAAGGATCTTCTCGGCCATCGTGAAGTCCTTCTGCACGGTGCCGGAAGCCTTATGGAACTTGTCCTTCTCGTAGTCCTCGCGGACGAAGGCCTTGACGACGCGGATGCCGGAGACGTTTTCCTCGACGCTCTCATTCATCGCATCATACTTCCTGAAGATCCTGCGGAACACAGGCATGACCTTCAGGCTGATCCCGAAGATGATGACCGCAAGGACCGGCACCATGCACAGGAAGATGAGCGCGATGCGGGCATTGATCGTAAAGCTCATGATGAGGGAGAAGAGCATCATGAGGGGCGTTCGCACCGCGATGCGGATCAGCATCTGGTAGGCGTTCTGGACGTTGGTGACATCGGTGGTCATGCGGGTGACAAGGGAACTTGTCGAGAACCTGTCGACGTCCTGGAACGAGAGATCCTGCACCTTGTCGAACAGGTCCGTGCGAAGGTTCTTTGCAAACCCGGAACTTGCCGTTGCCGCAAAGCGCCCGGACAGGACACCGAACAGGAGCGAGCACATGGCAAAGGCAAGGAGGATCGCGCCGTACTTTAAGATCGGCTGCACGGAATTTCCCGACAGGTCATCGATAAGCTCTGCCATGACAAAGGGCAGGATGCACTCAAGACAGACCTCCCCTGCCACAAACAGCGGCGTCAGGATGGACGCCTTTTTGTATTCGCGGACACTCCCCGAGAGCGTGTGAATAACACTCCCGAGAGTCTGTCCGTTTCGGTCGTTCTTATTTCTCACTGTTTCCTCCTCTCTGACGGAGCTGCAAGGGACTCCGTGTTCTTCTGAATGCGCATGAGATAGGACAGGAGCTGCTCCTTCTCGTCCCCGGAAAAGCCCTGCAGAATGGCCTCATTCATGGCGATGCGGCCAAGGTTCAGCTCCTTTTTGACGTCGTAGGCTTTCTGCGTCATCGTCACGATCCGGCTCCTCCGGTCCTTCTCATCGGTGGTGACCGTGACATAGCCCTTCTCCTTCATGCGAAAGACGATGCCGATGACGGTGGGGTGGGAGACATTGAAGTAGTCCTCAATGCTCTTCTGGGAAGCGGAGCCTCCCTGCTCCGTCAGGTAGGCCAGGTAGTTGACCTGGGAGCCGGTGAGGTCAAATTCCGAGAATGCCAGATCCGCGTTCTGCCGGATTCTGTCGTTGATGGTTTTGATGAGAAAGCCGATGTGGTCATCGGTGGTCGGTCCCTGATTCATGGGTTCTCCCTTCTCAGATGTGTAGCGTGCTACTATGTAACGTGCTACATATTAATGAGGCTGCGGATTGACGTCAAGCGGAGAATAGTGAAAAATCTGTGAAGAAACGAAGGAACTTAACCTTAAGAGGAGAATCGATGATCCGGTTTGTGAGACTTCTGGAAAAACCAGAGATAAAAGAGATGGCAGCTTCCTGGTTCCATGAGAAGTGGGGTGTGCCAGAAGAGGCCTACCTTGCATGCATGGACGAGTGCCAAAACCACAGGACGGAATACGGCTGGTACCTTGCCCTTGACGGGGAGAGGATTGCAGGGGGACTCGGGGTCATTCAGAACGATTTCCACGACAGGAAGGACCTGTATCCGAACATCTGCGCGGTATATACGGAAGAGCCGTACCGAGGACAGGGGATTGCAGGGACACTCTTAAACCTTGCGATGGAGGATCTGAGGCACAGCGGAATTTCGCCGGTGTACCTTGTGACCGACCTTACGGGATTCTATGAGCGGTATGGCTGGGAGTTTCTTGGCATGGTCCGGGAAGAAGGGGAGCCAGGACAGATCCGCATGTACGTGCACAGGTGATCCAACAGGGAAGCACGATGACCTTGTCTCTGGAGAGGGGATCAGGGAAAGCGGAAGGGAACGTGCATTCCGGCGTTGACAGGACCGGTGACGTGGTGTACTGTGATAATAGATGTAATCAAATACATTTCATCTAGCAGGAGGCAGGACATGGCTGCGGAAACAGACAGCGCACAGGAATATCTTCGGATTCTCGTCGATGAGATCCATTCGACGGTTGTTGCGACCATCGGAAAGGACGGACACCCGGTGACGAGAGTCATCGACATGATGCTCTATGATGAGGACGGCGTGTACTTCCTGACCGCAAAGGGGAAGGAGTTCTACGACCAGCTGATGGAGCAGAAGTATGTCAGCATCTCCTCCATTAAGAATAAGCGCGCGATCTCCCTTGCAGGAAGCGTGGAGAACATCGGCTCCGAAAAGCTCGATGCCATCTTCGAGAAGAACACGTACATGCAGAAGATCTACCCTGGAGATACGAGATCCGCACTCGAGGTGTTCCGGATCCATGATGCGCAGGGAAACTTCTTTGACATCAGCGATCCCTCCCACGTGACGCGCGGGACCTTTACCATCGGTAATGCAAAGACAAGGAAGGCCGGGTATTTTGTCGGTGAATCCTGTATCGGCTGCGGGAAGTGTCTTAAAGTCTGTCCGCAGCAGTGCATCGATGTCAGCAAAAAGCCTGCCGTCATCGATCAGAACCGGTGCCTGCATTGCGGGCGGTGCATGGAGGTGTGCCCGGTGAAGGCCATCCGGAAAGTCGGCTGACATGCAGGATCGCTATGCAGGAGATATCGGGGACTTCGGAAAGTTCGGGTTTCTGAAAGAACTCGAGGCACAGGGACCGAACATTGGAATCAACTGGTATCTCACGGAGGCGGTGGATCCCGCGGAGCAGAAGAGGAAGGACGGGAGGCACTGTATTAACTCAGCCTATCGCGTATGCGATCCCGTACTGTTTGAGGTTCTCACGGCGATCTCGAACAACGAGGAGGACCGGAGTGTTGCGTCTCTTGAGGAGGCAGGGCTTCTGAATACAGCCGTGTACTTTCATGAGAAGGTTCCGGGAAAAGAGGAGAGGGCGCAGTGGCACGAGAGAGCACTGCAGGCACTGGCCGGCGCGGACGTGCTGTTTCTCGACCCGGACAACGGGCTGCAGGTAAAGAGTGTCGGGCCGGGATCCAGGAAGAGCGTCAAGTACGTCCTTGATGCGGAACTGAAAGCCGATCTGAAAACCGGACGGCTGATCGTGTTCTATCAGCACCGGCCACGGGAGAAGGCGGACGTGTATTTTCCGAAGATGCAGAGGCGGATTCGAGGTCTTTCCGAAAATCCGGATCTTCGGATCCATGCGCTCACGTTTCCGAAGGGGACGAGGCGGGACTACTTTGTTCTCTGCCAGGGGAAAGAGCAGGAGGATCAGGCGCTTGCTGCCATGAAGTCCCTCCTGGATTCCGAGTGGGGAGAAAAGGGACTTGTTGTCGTATCACCGCTCTGACGGGAATCGAAGAAATAAAAAGCGTTGGATAACATAATGTCATCCAACGCTTTTAAAACGTAATATAGCGGTTTTATGCTGGCTGTCAGCCTTGATATCCTTCCGGATATCTAAGAAGTCACCGGTATTTAAAGTCCCCGGCGCGGACTCACCATCATTCCAGGTGTGGGCTCGGCATCCTTCCGAATGCCTGGTGAGTCTTGCAATTAACCTGCGCAAGCACAGTACAGCTTTGTGTGCCGCTACACGGAACCATTTGGTTCAAATAAATGATAACGCATTTGTTTGAAATCTCCAATCCGGGAATCTGTAGGGAACTGGTTAGTATCCGCAAATTCGTACTGAATATTGTCTACGTGGGCAGATCCTGTTCCCTTTTTCATTGTGGGTTGCAGTTTTTCCGGTGATTACAGGTTGTCGATATCGAGCTGTATATCCTTGGACTTTCCGGACTTGCCCTTTTCTTCAATCTCCAGTCCTATGGAGAGGGATTCCACCTCGTCTGCGGTAAGATCGTTGTCTTCCAGGTCATATTGGCCGACCTCAATGATCATGCCGGCGCACTGACCGGGCTGCAGGACGCGGCTGTAGACGAGCCCGCTGATCATGAAGCCGTTGAGGGAAAGGCTGTCGTAGACATCGGTGACCCCGACTGCATGG
This sequence comes from uncultured Lachnospiraceae bacterium, assembly GCA_900315055.1. Classification (GTDB taxonomy): domain Bacteria; phylum Bacillota; class Clostridia; order Lachnospirales; family Lachnospiraceae; genus CAG-791. Next base: position 4,082 of record OMXP01000049.1, on the reverse strand, counting down.
TTGGAGTCGTTGTATACCGTGAGCAGATAGTCCGCGCCGTACTCATCAGCTGTGCGGCCGGCATACCAGATCCGGAGGCCATCTTCATCATACAGAGGATCCCCGGCAGGTTCTGCAGGGGCTGTGTGGTCCGCAAAGGTAAGAGTCGCAGACAGACCATCTTTGATCGTATTGCTATCAAGGTCACTGGTGGAGCCATTGAAGGTGATGTCCGTGATCTCACCAAGGCCGAAGTCCTCGAACTGCTCACTGTCTGCCATATACGGGATGTTCATGTCGAGGATTGCTCTGCTGCCGGAAGGTATGCTGAGATTGTCCCAGTCTGGAGAGGACAGGACACAGCCGTTCACGGCGACATCGCCGTAGGAGAAGATGAGAGCATTATCCGAGGTGTTCTGCACATCGAGAAAGCAGTCATAACCGGAATCCCACTGAACAGTGACGGCATTTGTGACCGTAATTCCGCCACCGGAGAGCAGATCCCCTGAGACCGACGCCAGTACCGGGACGCCGACAGCCTCTTCAAAGCGCCCGTCCTCAACGGCATCCTGGAACGTATCCACGGTCAGATCCACGTCATCTTTTGCGGAGGTTTCAAGTGTCATCGGCCCGGTGAGGAGGTAGGTGTCATTATCCTCGGTCTCCACGTCATAGGAGACCACGATCTGCCCGATCTGCGTGATGCCGAGCTTCCCGAGTTCGTCTGCGCTGATGTTGAGGTCGGCATTGACCTTTTTCCCGGCCGCAACGTCCTCGCTGTCATAGGAGCTCACCACGTACCCGTTCACCGTATTGCAGGCGGTGCGGGTTCCGCTGTAGAAGGAGAGGCTCTGATCCGTGTTGTTTTCGATGAGCACCCCGAGCTCTGCGGAATTGCCGGACCAGGTGAGGTCCTTTGCCGTGATCTTTACGCCCTGATCGTCGAAGAGCGTCGTTTCCTCGATGGTGACGCCGGTGTCAGGCTTTGGGGCTTCCGTTTCCGTCTCCTCTGCCGTATCTTCTGCGGGAGAAGCGGTCTCTTCGGTGGTTTCTTCACTCGAATCCTGCGTATCCGCGTCTTCCGTACTTACTGCCGTGCTTTCCGCTTCCGTCTGACCGGTGGCTGCTTCCGTGCTCCCGCTCTCTACGGTTTCTGCCTGTCCGCAGCCGGTGAGCAGGGCAGCGCACAGGATCCATACGGCTATGCTCTTTCGTTTCATGTTCATTCTCCTTTACTTTTTCAGCTCCCGGATACCTCAAGGAGCCGCTTGCTGACCCGGTTGGTGACATCGAGGTAATACTCGTAATCTGCCGTGGACATGGTCGAGGTATCGAGGCTGTTCAGCTCGTCCATGGCCTTTGTGTACTCATCGAGAATCGAATAGTAGTCGTCCAGCATCGCGAGCGCATCCGAGGAGTCGGCACTCTGGTACTTCACCATGAAGTCGCAGTAGTCGTTCATCAGGCTCTCGTAGGAGTCGAGGACCTTCTTCACATCGGCGCTGACCTTCCCGTCATCGGCAGTCTTCTTTGTACTTTCTTTTGTTGTCTCTTCCTTTGTCGTGCTTTCTGTTCCGGAAGCTGCTCCGTCCGTCCAGGAGGCATTCTTCATCATCTGGATGTAGTCGCTCTTCACGTCCCGGGTCGGCTCACCCGCAATGACGAGTCCGAACACATATATGACGTCGGAGGAATCGTCGAGATACAGATCGACGTCTGCCGTTGCCGAATACCCTTCGACGCTTCCTTCGTAGTCGAAGGCATAGCCCGGCATGCCGAGGTATTCGGTCTCCTTGAAGGAGGTAACCGTCATATCGGTTCCGAGAAAGTCTTTCATGGAATCGGCAAGGCTCTCCTTCATGGACCGGAATTCGTCGACACTTGCGGTCATATCCTCCTGTACACTGAGGATCAGTATGGCGCCGTCCGTATCGCCCGATTCATAGCTGTACTGCCACTGGGTGTCACTGCTGTTCTTCGTGTCATATGTGTAATACCCCGGCACCTCAAAGGTAAGATCCTTTACCGTAACCTCGATGGGATCAGGCTCTTTGTCTGTCTCGTCATCGCTGACCACGGTTGCAAAGTCGGAATCGTCCTCCGTTGTTGCTGCTGCGGTATCTTCTTCCTTTACAGTCGTTTCCATGCTTTCCGCTGTCGTTTCTTCTGTTGTTGTTTCAGATGTTGTTTCAGCTTTTGCGGTCTCTTCCGTCGCCGCGCTCTCTGCTGTATCGGCCTTCGTACTCGTACTGTTGCCACAGCCGGTGAGCGCACCTGCCGCCATGGCGGTGGCAATCAGCAGTGCCATTCCCGATCTCGCCTGTTTCTTTGCTTCCCTGTTGGTTTTCATGCTTCCCCCTTTGTGTTGTTGCTGTTTTTTTCTTCTTCCTTCTGCTGCTCTCTGATCTCCCGGATCAGCTGCCGGATCCTGCGGTCGGAGAGCGAGAGCTCCCGCGCCATCTGTGAGGGCTTCATAGTGCCCATGTTGGCGGCGATATAGCTTTTTACGTAGGATCCCGAGTAGAGCTTTTTCGGGAAGGTGACGTTCATGCCCCCGTAGGCTTTCCAGAGCTTTTTCGTCGCCGCATCTCCGATCAGCATCGCCATGTCGCGGTATAGATCGCAGTAGATTTCCGGATTACTGGCCATGGGTCCCTCCTCCTGAGAAAATTCTAGGGGTTTTGGTCTGACGTTGTCCTTTGAAGCTTTCACAGGCAAATTTCCGGGGCCGGTTTCCGGTTTGTGTCGTTCTCCGGATTGTTTTATGGATTTCGTGTTTGTTTTTGTCCTGATTTGTCCTGCCCCGTTTCCTCCTTCATAAGAGGCCGTGAAATTTCTGCGAGATGATTTCCCTGCACATTTCCATTTGCCGTTCGTGCCGTTTTGGGTGCCGTTTGTTCCCTTCGATTGGCACGTTACGGTGGCAGGAGACCGGTTGTTCCAGAGCCGTTTTCATCAAAAACTCTGCCCGGTACAATGCAGATGTTACAAATAGGAATTAGGCCGGGCAGTGTGAAAAAACGCTGCCTGGCTTTGCGTCGTTCCTGTTCAATGGACATCGAGGGGGATTTTCATGGGTACCTATTTTGCAACCTACTACATGGAGAGCCTGTACGGCCCGGGGTATATCCTGACGGCGATCATCTATGCGATCGGGTGTGCGGCGCTTCTTCGAAACGGCCATGCAAAGAAGGACATCGTGTTGTCATCGATGCGGCGCTTCTGTGGGCGGCCGGTGTCGTCTTTGACAGCATCGTGCACGGTCTCGGGTTCGACACCTACATGGAAGATGCGAGGATGCTCTTTCAGCTCGTGCTGTATGCGGCCCTGTTGAAGAGCTGTCCCAAGATGATGGCGGTCCTTCGCGGGAGCATGTATTTTGCCTGCATGAACCTGATCCTTCCGGTCTCGGAGCCCATGGGCGATCTTTTTAAGGCGGTATTCTCGTCGTTTCACTATGCAGATACGCTGACACCGATTATCGTCGGTGCCTCCTGTGCCTTCACGGTCTGGTTTGCCCACAGGTTTTCGCCGAAGAACCTCCTGCACCTGCCCTGGCTCTCCGCGATCACGATGGCCATCGTATCGGCGATGGGCTGGACTCTCTGGCGGCTTTCGAGGTACACCCAGCCGGGACGCCTGTACTCGCTTGTCGTGGCCGCGGCTTTCTATGCCCTGGTCTACCTCTTTTACTACATGCTCTGCCTCATAAGCCTTGAGAGCGAAAACAACGAGCGCCTGAAGGCGATGGAGCAGAAGATGGCCATGGACCACGAGCTCATCGAGACCTCGCGGGCGAACTACGAGGAGATGCATGAGATAAGGCATGAGACGAAGAACCACCTCATCTATCTGAAGTCCCTCGCCTACCACGGAGAGTGGGACCGGCTCTGGGAGTACCTGAACCAGCTCAGCACTAGGACCGACGAGATGTTTACCTTTATCGAGTGCGGAAATGATGTCGTGAATGCGGTCATGAACCACGCGGTCTCCCAGGCAAAGCACCTAGTACAGCCTTTTGTAGATAATAGTTTAAAATATTACTACACTCTTCTAATAATTGATACTATAGTGATATTGTATTTACATCCAAGTGCCAACGA
>OMXP01000072.1 GCA_900315055.1 uncultured Lachnospiraceae bacterium | reverse complement strand
CATGTCATACCACCAATTTCTTATTGAGTTGACAGCAAACACGGCTGTATCCGAACTTATGCCAACATTGACGTAGCCTTCATTATTTGTGACATCGTAAACACCATAAGGGACAGCTTTGCCAAGCTCTGGAAGCGGAAAATCGTGGTCAAGAACTTCTTCCGGATCGCCCTTTGGGCGATACTCAGCACCATTGTTCTTGAAGTTTCCTATATTTTCCTTTTTCTTGCAGTCGATCGAAATGACCGGTTCACCAGCTTCCAGATATCTCTGTGAGGTTTCGTTAATGTGTTTGAACTGCTCATCCCGATACGGTGATTCCTCGCCAACCCGCTTCATCTTTTGATTCTGCTGCAGACTGAAGCCAAGTATTCTGAGTAGATCGCCTACCTTGTCCTTGTGGACTTTGAAACCCTCAGACTGCAGCTCATCGGCGAGCTTTTGCGTACTCTTGGTCGTCCATCGAAGCGGAACCATAGGATTGCCATACGATGCAGGGTCGACCAACCGGTCCAAAGCATCGAGAATGCCTGGCTGTGTTTCTGTAATCGGCTTTCGTCCGCCACCAGGCTTTCGGATCCTGGTTGTATTGTCAACGTGCTCCGGTGCCTTGAAATCCGGATCCTGAAGCTCTTTGATCCCAGCTGCTATCGTGTTCCTGTGCATTCCGGATACTTCGCTGACCTCTTTAATGCCTCCTCGTCCAAGTGAGATCGCCTCCGTTGCAAGGTACAGTCTGCGCTGTGACTCATTGAGATAACCAATGTTTGTTTTTATGCGTTTTGTAGTGGCTTCGTCCATGCATTAAGTATATCACATGGAATGCACGTTATGAACAAGTTATTTATCTTCCACTCCTGAGCTTTCCCTCGACATGGAACAGAGCCTCTGTGTGGTTTTCGGAAATCTTCTGGAGAATGCCTGCGAGGCCGTGGAGAGAATGGAAGGCGAAGAAGGCACCGGCCGGTTTATCCGCCTTTCCGCCGTGGAGCACATGGGCAATCTGATCATCCACATGGAAAACAGCATGGACGGCAAAATCCGCAAGTGGGGAAAGTTCTATCTGTCCAGCAAGCGTCAGGAGGTCGGCATCGGTCTCAGCAGCATCTCCAATATCGCCCAGATGCACGGCGGAGATGCGCAGTTCCACGGAGAGAACGGCGTGTTTGTATCGGATGTGTACCTGGAGCTTTATGCCGGGGCACCGGATGAGGACACGGCCCATGCATGAGCATGCAGGTCCCGGAAGCAGATGCGCGGCAGGCAGAACCGAATACAAAGCCGATCAGACTGTTGTCTCCGATCCGCAGGAAAGATACGAAAGGCGGTCACCCATGACACCCCTCATCACACCATAGGCTCTCTCCCCGGTGCAGTGACAGGTGAGGTAGGTCGTCGGATATGAAAGAAGATCCTTCGCCGCCCTTACAAGAACTCCGTCGTCCTCCACGTGCATGAAGTGGAATCCCCCGATGAGGATATCCGGCCGGAACTTTGCGGCGATGTTCAGAATGCCCCTGTGGGAGCAGCCGGAGATCAGGACCCTTTTTCCGTTCTTAGTAAGAAGCAGATACTGCTCATGATGGAAAGTGTCCGCCACCCGGTCTCCGTCCATGATCGTCGTCATGCCGTCCGTATCCACGGGAGTGATGCAGTCCCTCTCCTTCAGGGTGCACAGATCAATCCCGGGAAACAGCTGTGCGTCCTCCTCCAGCACCTCAAAGCGCGGATTTCCTGAAAGGGCAGGATCGAGACCGATGTACTTTCCCTTTCCGTTAAAGTGCGGTGCAAAGGCGCTCTTCTGCACAAAGACAGGGGCATGGTCGTTCTCTTCAAAGAACCGGACAAGTCCTCCGCCGTGATCGTAGTGACCGTGGGAGAGCACCGAAAGATCCACGCCGGAGAGGTCGATGCCAAGAACTTTCGCATTGTCCGCAAAGGCCCCGTCCGGTCCCGTATCAAACAGGATCCGATGCCCCATGGCTTCGATGTACAGAGACAGACCGTGCTCTGCTGTCAGGTCCTCCCGCTTTGTCGTGTTCTCCATCAGCGATACGATGCGCATCTCATCTCCAAAAAACACCCGGCATCGATTCAGGATGCCGGGTGTACGTTGCTATTACATGAAGTTTTTTACTTGCTCTCGAACTGGAAGATCAGTCCGCCGTAGGCCGGCAGATCGAAGGCGATGTACTGCGGCTTCCAGTCGCAGTCGCCCTTCTTTGCGTTGATGGACTTCGGGATGTTCGATCCTCCCGGGCCGCCCCACTTCTCATCGGTGCTGTTGAGAAGCAGCTTGTAGGTGGTCATCTCCGGCACACCGACGCGGTAATCCTTGTACTCCACCGGCGTCATGTTCAGGATGAACATCAGCTTCACCGGGCTGTCATCGGTCTTGCGGAAGAAGCTGTAGATGCTGCGGTCCTTGTCGTCCGCATTGATCCACTCAAAGCCTGCCCAGGAATCGTCGATCTCGTACATGCAGGGATACTTGCGGTAGATCTTCAGGAGTTCTGCGACATACTTCTGCATGCCGGCGTTCAGCGGATTCTGGAGCAGGAACCAGTCGAGCTCTCTTGCCTCGGACCACTCGCGGTGCTGGCCGAATTCCTGACCCATGAAGAGCAGCTTCTTGCCGGCGTGGCCGATCCAGTACTCGTAGCCAAGACGAAGGTTTGCGAACTTGTCGACCTCGTAGCCAGGCATCTTCTCGACCATCGAACACTTCAGATGGACAACCTCATCGTGGGAGAGCGGCAGGATGTACTTCTCGGCATCGTTGTAGCTCATCGCGAAGGTCATGTTGTAATGGGAGCCCTTGCGCATGACCGGATCGAGCTTCATGTACTCGAGGAAGTCGTGCATCCACCCCATGTTCCACTTGAAAGTAAAGCCAAGGCCGTCCGTGCCGATCGGGCTCGTGACCTTCGGCCATGCCGTGGACTCCTCGGCGATCGTGATGAAGCCGGGATAGGAACCGCGGACAACGGAATTCAGGTGCTGGAAGAAGGTGATGGCATCGAGGTTCTGGTTTCCGCCGAACTTGTTCGGCAGCCACTCGCCGTTCTTCTTGCCGTAATCGAGATAGAGCATCGAAGCCACCGCGTCGACACGGATGCCGTCGATGTGATACTCGCGGATCCAGTAGAGGACGTTGGCGATGAGGAAGTTCTTGACCTCGGGCTTTGCCAGGTTGAAGATCTTCGTGCCCCACTCCGGATGCTCACCGCGGCGCGGATCCGGATCCTCATAGATGCACTGGCCGTCAAAGCGCGCAAGGCCGTGTGCGTCCGGGCAGAAGTGTGCCGGGACCCAGTCGAGAATGACGCCGATGCCTGCCTTGTGCAGCTCATCGATCAGATACATGAAATCCTTCGGCGTGCCGTAGCGGGAAGTCGGTGCATAGTAGCCGGTCACCTGATAGCCCCAGGAGGCATCGAGCGGGTGCTCCAGAATACCCATCAGCTCGATGTGCGTGTAGGGCAGTTCCTTTAAGTAGGGCACGATCCGGTCCGCAAATTCGCGGTAGGTGTAGAAGCCGTCGCCGCCATCCGGATGTTTCATCCAGGAACCGATGTGGCACTCGTAGATGGCCATGGGCTGACGGAAGACGTCCTTCTTGTCGCGCGCGTTCATCCATCTGGCATCGCCCCACTTGTAGCCCTCGATGTCATAGGTTCTTGATGCCGTGCCGGGGCGAAGCTCCGCATAGTTTGCATACGGATCTGCCTTGTAGATCTTGTTGCCCTCCGGCGTATAGATCAGGTACTTGTACAGCTCGCCCTCGCCGACATTCGGGATGAAGATGGTCCAGATCCCGACCTCGCCGGCCTTGGTCATCGCATACTGATCCTCGTTCCAGCCGTTGAACGTGCCGATCACGTGCACGGCTGCGGCATTGGGTGCCCAGACGGCAAAGAACATGCCCTTCTGCCCGTTCTGCTCTGTCGGGTGGGAACCGAGCTTCTTGTAGATATCGTAGTGCGTGCCCTGTCCGAACAGGTAGCAGTCAACATCAGTGACTTCCACCGGCTCCTTCGGTGCCGGCTTGACTGCTGTTTTGGATGTTGTCTTTTTTGCTGCCATATTGTTTACCTTCTTCTCCCGCAAAACAGATTTCCTGCCCCACGGGCTGAATATAAATTAAGCGTAACCCGCTCATCTATTATAACAGTTCACAGCAAAATGCAGTACTCATTCCGGATTTTTTTCGACATGTATTGCCATTTGTCCAGAAATATGACATGTGCCCAGGTTTTCTCCCGTCAACATGCCCATCTGTTCCAAAACCATGTGCGGAATGAAACATAGATGTTCATCTTCCTGCCGCAGGATACGGTACTCAGGTTTTCCCCGTTCTGCCTCCTATTCGTTGAGGGTCAGCGGAATCGAGCAGAATTCCGTGACCACGCCGTTCTCCACCGTGAGAATCACACTGGTAAGAAGCGTGCCGTTGATCCGGATCGTGTCGTCCTTTGTGCTCTCCACGGTGCCGTGATCCTGCATGTAGCAGGTGTAGACGCACGAATCGGAGAGCGGCATGATGTAGGTCAGCCGATCCTGCACCGGGCCGTAGCCTGTGATCCCCCCGGTTGTCACGTCCCGGTAAATCTCCTGCACGGAGCCGGTAAAGATCAGACTGCTGTCCTGAATCATGAACTCATCGGTGACCGGCCGCCCGGAGAGGAGGCTGCTTTGTGCCTTCGAAGCATCCGATGCAACGTTGTATGTGTAGTACGTGCCGTCCTGCAGGATGAAGGAGAGATCCGCCTGCTGAATCGAGGTCTGCTGCAGGGCGCTGATGTCCGCGTCCGGTGCATAGGGAAGCCTCCCTTCCGCCTTTCCGTTGTACAGGTAGTGCGCGTACAGGGCCTTCGTATCGCTGCTTCCGATGTTCGCCACGACGTCCGGGTTCTGCTGTGCGTAGTACTCGGGATCAAAGATCCCGCCGTCGAGCATCTTCTGCGGGGCCGCAAGAACCGCCGTGCCGGGCAGCAGGACACTCATCATCAGGGCAAGGAGTGCCGTGCCCGCTTTCTGCCATCGTTTCATGGTCACCTTCTTTCTTCCGATCATGTCCGGAATACAAAAAATCCGGGGAGAATCTCAGCTCCCCGGACCTGTGCTTTCCAAAAGTTTAAGCGTAATGCTGGAAATCCTTCTCGCGGATGATGATGCGGTCATCTGCATCATACCGCTTCTTCGTCAGAACCGCCCAGAGGGTCTTCAGGCTCTTGCGCGATGCGTAGCGGATGGCCTCGTCCACGATGTCCCGCACCTCACGCGTCGAGACGTGATGGTCTCTCGTCTGCAGCGCCGCGATGCGCGATGCCAGTGCCATGCGCCCGAACTCATCAATGCTGTAGTCTCTTGCCATGGCATACTCGACGCCGTAGGAAACCAGTGCCTTGTCGTTCAGGGGCTTCACATCGACGGTAATCGTAAAGCTTGAGAGGAATGCCTCGTTGACCTTGATGAAATCCCGCATGGCCTTGCGGTTGTCCATGAGGATCACGATGAGGCCCTGATTCTCCTGCTCGAGCTCCCTGTGCAGGCGCTCCATGGTGTCGCGCTTGAGGCCCGTCGCCTCGGAGATCAGAAGCGCACCGTTGCTGATCTGATCGAGGGTCGCATGCATGCGTTCCGCACTCAGATGGTTGATGGCAGCGGCATTGGCCTTTGCGATCTTGCCGGTGAAGTTGCGGTCGCTGTGCTTGGTCATCTCCAGGATGCCCTTGGCGACTCTTCTCGTGGTATTCTCGGAGCCCGTGACGATGATGTTGCCGGTGTTGGACGCAAGGTCCACGCGGTCAAGCGCATCGGCGATCTGCAGGCGGTTCTCCCGAACCACACAGACCGGTCCGAACAGACGGCGCTCCTCCTCGGAAAGCTCGTGATCCTTCTGGCGGGGTGCTGCAAGGGAAGCGCGCTCCCTCGCATCGTTCTCGTCGACCGGGACCTGTCTTCTGCGCTTCTTCGGCGTCTGGCTTCTGACCGGTGCGGGAGCGGGAGTGCCCTCCTCCTCTTCAACCGGCTGTTCCTCTTCCGGAGTCTCTTCCTCTGCAGGTGCTGCTTCCTGCTCCGGCTGTCCGTCCACAGGTACGTACGTATCCTCCCCGTAGCCGGTCTCGTCCTCGTAGGGCTGTTCCTCTTCGGGCTCCTCCTCATAAGGCTGCTCTTCTTCGGCGGGAGCTTCCTCTTCCGGTACTTCCTCGGCAGGCTCTTCCCCGACAGGTGCCTCCTCCGGAGCTTCCTCCTGAGGCTCTTCCTCAACCGAAGCTTCCTCTGCAGGTGCTTCCTCCTCTGCAGGCATCTCTTCAGCCGGTGCTTCCTCTGCAGGTGCTTCTTCGACAGAAGCCTCCTCCGCAGGGATCTCCTCTGCAGGAGCTTCCTCAACCGGTGCTTCTTCTGCAGGGACTTCTTCCGTCAGCGGCTCGCCGGCCGGGACCTCCTCGATCGGAGCCTCCGGAGTCTTTGCCTCTTTTGTTTCCTCTGTCTGAAGATCCTCTTCCTTTGCCTTTCTTGCCGCCTCGGCGATCTTAGCGTTCTCCTCTGCCTCCATCGCCGCAAGCTGCTCTTCCTGCGCCTTCATCACGCGGCGAAGGGCTCTTGCATTCCAGCGTCTTGTGGAGTGGTCATCCTCGAAGGGAACCTCTTCTTCCTCCGGCTCCTCTTCTGCCGCAGTACCGAAGGAGTGCGGCTCTGCAGGATCTGCTGCAGGTGCCTGCTCCGTTCCGGCATCCTCTGCCTTGGGCGCTTCCTCTGCCGCCGGTGCCTCTTCCGGTGCCGGTGTCTCGCCGTCGAGCGGCGGGAGCTTCTCATAGCTGCTGCGGTCAAAGTTCAGCGGCATGTTCGAGGTGACATCGGGCTCTGCAAGGTACTGCTCGGTGCGGGCAGGTGCCAGCCCTACGCCCTCTTCCGGTGCTTCCTCTGTCTCCTCTGCAGGAGTCTCTTCCGCCGGTGCTTCTTCCGGCACTTCCTCTGCTGTCTCCGGTGCGGCCTGTTCTGCCTCAGTGCCTTCCTCCGGTGCCGCCTGCATCTCCTCATACGGCTGCTCATAGGCGTTTTCGTCCGTCACAGGCTGTTCCTCATAGGGGGCCTGTTCCGGAGCCTGCTCTTCGTAGCAGCCGTCCTGTCCTTCCGGATACTCCTGCTGCTCCGGATAGCCGTTGTCCTGTCCGTAGTAGGACTGGTCCTGGGGCTCGTCCTGGCCCTGCTCTTCCGGGGGCATGTTGTCGCCGCCGTGGTAGCCGATCTGGTTCTCATAGTCGAGCGGCTCATACTGCACCTGCTGCTGCGGGCGGCCGGTGCGGATGGCTCCGGTATTTTTCATATAGCCGTTATCCCCGTAGGTAAGACCTGCCGGGATATACGTATCGCCTCTTCGGATGGCGCGCTGCTTTGCGTCCACCTCGCGCTCCACGTCCTCAAAGATGCCGTGCTTTGCCGTCTCGTCGAACTGGGCAATGATCTCGCTCGTATCGTTCAGGAGCTCATGGCGGCGGCGCTCATTGTTGCTGCGGCGGACGTCGTTGCGGATGCGCTCCCACTCCTGCATGACCTCGCTGATGGAGCGCTGGGATGCGGTCTCCTTCGGAGCTGCTGCAGGATCAATAGCAGCACTTCCCTGGTTCTCGACCTGAAGGGAAGGTGCCTGCTGCTCAGGCTGCTCTGCCTGCCCGGCAGTTTTCTCCTCTTCGGGTGCCGCTGCATCATCGGAAGGCGCGCTCTCCTCCTGTGCAGGAGCAGCCGTTTTCTCCTCTTCCCCTGCTGCCGGTGCCGTGTGATAGCCGATGTGCGTATCCTGATCCTGGGCCGGCACAGAATCCTCTTTGTTCTCCTGCACGGGGGCGCTCTGCTTCATGGCGTCCTCCTGTGCCTGCTCTTTCTTCAGAAGCTCCGAGATCTCGGACTCGTGCACCTTCGCATAGTCCTGGGCTGCCATCTCCTCGCGAAGTCTCTGCTCCACCGGGCTCTCCGCCTCAGGCTCTGCAGGACGCACGTTCTCTTCAAAGTTTCCGCCTGACATGGTCGGGATCTCGACCGTTGTCCTCTCCTTCGGCGCCTGTTCCTCTTCCTTCGGAGCCTTCGTCTCGCTGTCCGTATCCGTTCCGAACGAAGGATCATTTGCCATGTCTGCAATCAGCTGCTGCGAGCGCTGACCGTATCTTCCGCCAAAGCGCGCGATAACAGACTGTGCCTCTGCAATGGCGTCATCCTTTCGTCCTGCACTCCGGTATTCCTTTGCAAGTTCAAAGCCGTACTTTGCAGTGTAATGCTCCTTCTTGAGCTGCTCGAGTACGGCGATCTTCTCCTCCGCGCTCACCGGTGTCACCAGGTAGAGCTTGTACTGCAGCACCAGACGGCGGGGATTGCCCGGCTCCATCGCCTCGTAGGTCTGCTTCAGCTGCATGGCCTGCATGAAGTCCGCCTGAGAACCGTTTCTTCCATAAAGAAAGATCGTGATCTCGCACAGGGAGAAGACGATATCGGAGTTCTGCGGGTCTCTCGAATTGGCCAGTGCCAGAATCCTGCGGCTGTCCTCATAGCGCTTCACGCGCTTGTAGATCTCTCCGACCATGCAGAGGGTCTCCACCGATTTGACTCGGCTCCAGTCAATGTCGTCACAGATGCGCGCCGCGTCATCGAAGCGCTTCTCCTGTACGGCATCCCGGATCTCCTTCAGGCTCATCTTGTATTCGTACCTATCCAACGTCTACACCTCTCCCGGCAGTACGGTTCTATCCGCATGAAAACGTTCCCGAGTCTTCTGTCTCCAAAAGGACTAAGGAACGAGTAGGGTCGTTCTGTTCGATTTCATTACTTATCTGGAAATAAATCTTTACAAGTTTAGCATACGCCTCTACCAGTGTCAAAGCGACCGAGCCGGTTAATGGGCGCAATTTTCCCGTATTTTACCGGCTTTTCCGGCCTCTCTTCCATCAATCTGCAAGGAGGCGTGACAGGGCTGCGAAGTCTTCCAGAGAGAGCTTCTCGCCGCGGACATCCTCCGGAAGATTCAGCTGCCGGAGAGCCCCTGTCACCTCGTCCCTTGTCAGGGTGCGCCCGTTGATCATGCAGCCGTGGGAGAGGGCGTTCGCAAGGGTCTTGCGTCTCTGATTGAAGGACGCCCGGATCAGGGTAAAGAGAACGTCCGGATCTGCTTCGACCGGGGGCGTGTCATAGGCCTTCAGGTAGAGCACTGCCGAGTCGACTCCGGGACGCGGCATGAAGCAGTGCGGCGGGACGATCATCTCGCACTTCGGGTCCGCATAGTACTGCACCGCAAGGGAGAGTGCCCCGTAGTCCTTGGAGCCGGGTCCTGCGATGATCCGCTCTGCCACCTCCTTCTGCACCATGACCGTGATGGAATCAAAGCAGTGTTCCTCACGGAAGAGCTGGAGCAGGATCGGTGTCGTGATGTAATAGGGGAGGTTGGCGACGCACTTGAGTCTCTTCCCGTTGTTGTAGGTTTCCCGGATCTTGTTGAGATCCGTCTTCAGGATATCCTGGAAGAGCACCGTGGTGTTCGTGCAGGCATCGAGGGTCTCCGACAGGACGTCCCGCAGGGACTCGTCGATCTCCACCGCCACCACCTTTCCCGCCTCGAGGGCGAGGTACTGGGTCATGGTGCCGATGCCGGGGCCGATCTCGAGGACGCAGTCATCCTTTGTGATCTTTGATGCCCTGATGATCCCCGTCACGATGTCCGCATCGATGAGGAAGTTCTGGCCGTATTTTTTCTTCGCGTGGAGGCCGTACTTGTCCAGGATTCTCCTGGTGCAGCCGGGGTTCGTGAGGAATTCACTCATAGGTTTTCTCCTGTTTCGTTCATCATGTAGAGAAGGTGTGCGTTCTTCCAGGTCTGTTCGATGACCTCGTCCGCCGTGGTGCCCTTGAGCTCGGCAATCTGCCTCGCCACGATCGGAAGATAGAGGGAGGAGTTCCGCTCTCCCCGGTGCGGAGTCGGTGCCATGTAGGGGCAGTCGGTCTCGAGGACGATCTTCTCGAGAGGGATCCCCGCGACCACCTCCTTCACCTTTCTCGCGTTCTTGAAGGTCACGACGCCGCCAATCCCGATGAAGAAGCCCATGCGGATAAATTCGCGGGCCATCTCGAGACTGTAGGAAAAGCAGTGGATCACTCCGCCGGTGCGCCCGGCCCTGCACTTCTTCATGATCTCCATGGTATCCTGTGCCGCATCGCGCGAGTGCACGATGATCGGCTTTTTCACCTCCTGGGCAAGAAGGATCTGTTTCTCAAACCATTCCTTCTGCAGATCCCTATCCGGGGTGTCCCAGTGGTAGTCCAGCCCGATCTCGCCGATCGCCACCACCTTCGGATCTGCACAAAGATCCCGGATCCTGTCCAGCTGCTCCCCTGTCATCGGCTCGCACTCGGACGGGTGGACGCCGATCGCGGCGACGATGAAGTCATGGGCGTGGGCAATATCGAGGACGGCGTCGATTGACGGGATCGTCGAGGCGACATCGCAGACCATGCCGATCCCCGCGTGGGGGAAGCGTGCAAAGATTTCTTCGCGGTCTTCGTCGAAAGCTGCGTCATCATAGTGCGCATGCGTGTCAAATATCATAAAACTTGCTCCATAACCGTGAAAAGTTTGTCAGGGAAATCGAAAATTTGGTGTTGCATTTCCCGAGGACGCCCTATATAATACACCTTGTGCTTGAGCAAAGGAACCGCACAGGCCGAAAAGAATACGAGATGCGCTTTTAGCTCAGCTGGTAGAGCACCTGACTCTTAATCAGGGTGTCCAGGGTTCGAGTCCCTGAAGGCGCACGCGGGAGCACTGTTTTTGTGGCACATAGCCATGGGGATGGTGTTCTTTTTTTATATCTTCTGAGACTGAAAAACGGCGGATCGTTTTGGATCCGCCGTTTTGGTCTCCTCTTATAAAGTCTGCTCTCCTGATGCCGCCCGCAGTCAGAACGTAATCGTCCTCGGCTCTGCGGTGAAGCTGCAGATGGTTGCCGTTGCGTTCTTCAGATAGAACACGGCTGTGTTTCCGTCGCCTGCCGTGTACATTTTCTTCAGTTCCGGCATGGTGTCCAGCATTGCCTTCTGGGCTTCGATCGACGGGTCGTGGATGGCCTCTGCTGTCAGGCGGATCCACTCGCCCTTCTTGTTCATCGCACTGATCTCAATCTTCGGGTTTTTGAGAAGCTGCTTTGCGACGTTCTTCTTCAGACCCGTCTGAAAATACAGCCTGCCATTCCAGATCATCTGGGAACCGAACGGGCGAACATGCGGCTGGCCATCCTCATCTGTCGCCAGATACCACACACCTGCTTCCTGCAGGAACTTGAGAACTTCTTCCATAATCCAAAGCCTCCTTTGTTGTAATATATTTGATTATAACATGTGACGTCGCATTGCCAAACCTGCCGTGATTTGCGGCAGGGGAATGTACGGAGCATTCGTCCGCACCTCACTTCTTCCCGAACAGTGTTCCGATGATGCCACGACCGATCGAGGCACCGAGATTCCCGCCGAGGGTCTTTCCGAAGCTTCCAAACGAAGAGCCGAAGGTCTTTCCGACCTGCCGCCCGATGGTCCCGGCAGCGGATGAGGCGACGGACTTTGCCGCATTCTTGTAGGCGCGCTGTTCCTTCTCCTTTGCCTTCTGTTCTTCCTTCTCTGCCTTTTTGTCCTCCTCTTCCTTCTCCTTCTGACTCTGCTTTTCGAGGCCCTGACGCTGCAGGAACTCATAGGCAGAAGGATTGTCGACAGGATTTGCGTACCTCGTATAGAGGAAGTTCTCCCGGATCAGCTGATCCCTGTCGGCATCGCTGATGGTGCCGAACCGGCTCTGCGGCGGCAGGACGAAGATCTTCTGCGCGACCCCCGGTACGCCGTCCTCCGAGAGGAAGGACACCACGGCCTCGCCGACACCCAGGTTCTGGATCATGTCGTAGGTGTTGAAGGCGGGATTCACCCGAAAGGATTCCGCGACCGCCTTCACGGCCTTCTGATCGGCGGGCGTGTAAGCGTGCAGGGCGTGCTCGATGCGGTTGCCGAGCTGTCCCAGGACCATGTCCGGGATATCCCCCGGGTTCTGGGTGCAGAAGTACACGCCGACGCCCTTCGAGCGAACGAGACGCACGACCTGTTCGATCTTCTCCACGAGGACCTTCGGCGCATCGCGAAACAAAAGATGGGCCTCGTCGAAGAAGAACACCATCTTCGGCAGGTCAAGGTCTCCGACCTCCGGCAGCTTCTCGAACAGCTCCGCAAGAAGCCAGAGAAGGAACATCGAGTACAGGCGGCTGTTGTTGATGAGACTCTCCGAGGAGAGGATGTTGATCATGCCCTTCCCGTCAGCATTTCGCTGGAAGAAATCCGTGATCGAGAGTGCCGGCTCCCCGAAAAAGATGTCCCCGCCCTCTGCCTCCAGGGCCACCACAGCGCGCAGGATCGCCGCAATCGACTGCGGCGCCATCTTGCCGTAGTCCGGCTCGAAGGCCGCGCGGTTTTCCGAAATGTAGTTGAGGAGTGCCTTCAGATCCTTCGTATCAAACAGAAGAAGCTGATGCTCGTCCGCAATGCGGAAGGCCACCGTGAGGATATCCGACTGCAGCTCGTTGAGCTCCAGGATCCTCGAGAGAAGGAGCGGCCCCATCTCCGAGATCGTGGTGCGAAGCGGGATCCCCCTCTTTCCGTACACGTCCCAGAAGGTCACCGGAAACCCGGTGAAGGGAAAGGACTCATCACTCAGGTGAAAGCGCTCCATGCGCTCTGCCATGTCCTTCGTCTTCTCGCCGGGCTTTGCAAGTCCTGCAAGGTCTCCCTTGACATCCGAGATGAACACCGGGACGCCAAGCTCCGAGAAGGACTCCGCAAGAACCCGCAGGGTCACCGTCTTTCCGGTACCCGTTGCCCCCGCGATGAGCCCGTGGCGGTTTGCCATTTTCGGAAGAAGGGATACCTTTGTCCCATCCTCTGTGAGTCCGACCAGAACCTTTTCATCCTCTTTCATGAAGTGCCCCCTTTCTCTTCGATCTGTCTTTCCAGCTGATAAGCTCAGTTTAACATATGTTTCTCCTCCCACGAACCACTTTTTTAGACAGTTTGATACTTTTGCCCGGGGACGGATTCCCGGAAACTGCCTATACTTTACTGTAACCTTACGCACTCTTGCGTATTTTGAGAGAGGACACGCTTTGAACACCTATCTGATGAAAAAAGCCATGATCGAGACCGCCGTCTCCCGCGGCATCAAGGAGATGCGGGATGACCCGGAGCGGAGCATCCGGCGTCTGTGCGATCTCGGGAAACAGTTCTCAAAGAACCGCTTCTCCGACATGATCTTCTCGGTCATGCAGGAACTGCTCGATAACGACGACAGCTCCTATTATGATATGATGCACAACCTCATGAAGAACACCGACGACGAGGCGATGAAGAAGTTCGGAGTCAACTTCGGGTACATGAGCTGGACCTACGGAGCAGGAATCCTCCGGAAGAAGCAGGAGGAGCTCGGCATCTGTCTTCCCTGGGCGATGTGGCTTCGGATCGATACCTCGAAGGAGAACGGCTGGACCGTCGAAAAGCTGGAGCACCTCATCGAGGGCGGCCAGCAGATGGGCATCTATGTCTACTTCTTCCGCGAAACCGGCACCTCGACCGACAGCTATGAGATGCTCGATCTTCTCGAGAAATACAAGGACTGCGCCTTCGTCTGGTTCCGCAGCACGGGGCGTCTTACCGCGGCACAGATTCAGATGCTGAAGGTCTGCAAGAACACGGTCGTCGCACTTCCCGTCGAGGATCCGGAGACGCTGCTCACGGCAGGGCTCCTCCGGGATCAGAAGATCATCTTCGCGCTCTCCCGCCGCTACGGGGATTCCTTCTGCCGCGCCGAGAACGAGATCACGATGGAGAGCGTTCTCTCCTCGGAGACCGCGCTCTTCTTCCTGCTCGCCGAAGATGAAGCAAGCCCCGAGATCAAAGCCCGCTGCGCACAGCTCTGCAAAGACTCCCGCATGGAGCAGAAATACCCCTGCCTCATGATCGATTACTACGGAGATGCCATGAGCATCAGCAAGGTCCTTGTCGAGCACGAAAACGTATTTGAGCTCTCGGAGGACGGGCATATCCTCCTGCCGGATCACAGCAGGGGAGCCGCTTTCCCGTTTGACATTCCCTTCGAGGATGCCATGAAGAGCCTGATGCCGCCCTTCCCTGTGACAGAACAAAAATAAAACAGAGGATCCCTCTGAAAAAGAGAAGGAGTGAACGCCCCTCACAGGGTGTTCACTCCTTCTCTTCTTTTACTCCCTTTGTCCAGAAATCCACCGGCTCATAGTCCTGCAGCTTTGCAAGATAGCCGGCGTTCTTTAATTTCTCCTGAATCAGATCCAGCGTCTCGTCATCATCGGCCGTGACCGTGTGGTAATGGTAGCCGGACGTCGTGTGCATGAGGAGCGTCGACTTTCCGCTCTCGATCTGGTGCATGTAGTCGTCCACGTCTCTGCGGCTCCTGATGTGCAGCTCTCCGCGGATTACCCCGTACACCTTGTGGTAGACGAACACGTCCTCCACGATGCCGCCGTTGTCCACGATGAGGTTCAGCTCATCACGGGTCTGGTCGTCGGTGTGGTACACCTTGAACACGCGGGTTACCTTCTTGCCGCCCTGCAGCACATAGCCGCGGTTCGTCGAGAGGATGTCGTCACCGCCCGCCCGAAGCAGGGCGATGTCCTGCACGATCACCTGACGGCTCACGTCCAGTTCCTTCGCAAGAAGACTTCCGGACACCGGCCGGGCACTCGTCTTTAAGATCCCAAGAATTTTATCCCGTCGTTTCTGCCCGTTCAATGCGCTCTGCTCCTTCCGGCAAAGATGCCTGCCGTATGGAATACGATACCATTTCCGGACACCCCGTTGCAATATCCGATCGAGTAGGAGGGGGAGATTAACCCCCGTCCTCTCACACCGCAACGTACGTACCGTTCGGTATACGGCGGTTTCAATAGTTAATGCAGAGACTGGT
>OMXP01000068.1 GCA_900315055.1 uncultured Lachnospiraceae bacterium | reverse complement strand
TTTATGTATTAGCTATGCAAAAGTCAGAAAAATCAGGCACCCCATATGGAGTGTCTGATGCCAATTTAGCCTATTCGGTTAGGCCGTGAACTGTAACCAAATTTTCCCCATTCATCTTACCGCGGCAGGAATTCCGACCGGAATCGGAACGAATCCATGACCTGCGGCAGTGTAAAATACGTGACCGCAACAATGATGAGAATCCCGATAAGGAGCGCAATCACCATCGTCGGTGTAAGAACCGCGCACCTCTCTTCCCGCGGCATCACAGCCTTTGCGGAAAGGTTGCGTCCCGCCTCAAGCCGTGCGATTCCCCGGATAATGACAATCGAGAGAATGACGGCAACGATCGCTGCAATTCCGAGCACCAGATAGAGCATCTTCTCATCGTAGGGCAGGTAGTCGGAAAGACTCTCCGATGCCGCATCGATGCTGCCGCCTGTCTGTTCCTCATAGACAAGAGCCGCAACGGAGGTTCCGTTGATCAGAAAGTGCATGAAAAACGAGGGCCAGATACTCCCCGTCACCTCGCAGACTGCCGCAAAGTAGATGCCGATGACGATCGCATAGGAAGCCTGATTGATGTTGCCGTGAAGAATCCCGAAGCAGAGCGCCGACACGATCACTGCCCCTGCGATGTGACCCGAGGCGCGGAGGTTCCGGTAGATAAACCCTCTGCAGAGAAGTTCCTCCATGAGAGGGCCGTAGATGGCCATCAGAAGAAACAGGCACCAGGAAGGTCCCGTTTCCATGCCGACTGTCATGTCCGATACCGCATTTCCGAACAGCTCACTGGTCCAGATATTCGGCAGCTGAATCACCGGCTCCATGACAATGACAAGAAGTATGCAGAGAAGAAGGGTTGCAGGGCGCACACTGTTCAGCCCCAGCTGATCCCGCAAGGATCCCGGCGCAAAGCCGCAGGCCAGGGTCACCAAAAGGAGAAAGATGGTCTCACTGAACAGTACATTCAGGCACAGGTTCCCGGAAATGACGGAAAGGATGTCTGGCCAGAAAAAAGCAAGCAGAGCCGAAGCCGCCTCCGGCACGATAAGAGCAGCAAGGTAGAGCCGCCCGGCATATTTCGGTGATAAACCATTATCCTGATACATGAGAGTTCCTCGAAAAAACGAGAGGCTGCCGGTTCCCCGACAGCCCCTGTATATGTTGCGTCACCAAAAAGATCAGATCTTCTCGCCGGAAAGGATTCTGTGTGACTCCTCCGGATCCAGATGCCCGTCGCGGTGCATGGACATTTCCTCCATTGCCGGGAACGTGCGCAGGTTCGCGAGAACCTTTCGGTCATCGGCCTGGGAGAGCAGCGTCTCTCTGGCCTTGTGAATCTCGACCTCGGTGCGGTGCTTGGACGGGCCGCCGACGCAGCCGCCCTCGCAGACCATGCCCTCGACGAAATCCTCGGGAAGACGCCCCATCTTGAGCAGCGTCAGAGCGGTCTTGCACATCTGGCCGCCGGCTGCCTGCTTGTAGGTGATATGGGAGATATCCTCTCCTCTTTCTGCCATGCACTCGAGAACAGCCTTTGCGACACCGCCGCTGGTTGCAAAGCGCTTGCCGAATATTGAGGACTCCTGATAATCATTGGGCTCCGGCTTGACCGTGATGCCTCTTGAGCGAAGCAGTGCGCGGAACTCACCGTAGGTGATTGCGTAATCGGCATTGTCCGGTACCGACTTGTCCGAAGCCTCGGACTTCTTTGCGATGCAGGGTCCGATGAAGACGGTGATGGCACCGGGGTGAACTGTCTTGATGTAGCGGGATACTGCGCACATGGGGGAGACGGTCGTGGACATGTTCTTCTCGTACTGCTCCGGGAAGTGCTTGCGCAGCATGTTGATAAAGGCAGGGCAGCAGGAGGTTGTCACCTTCCGTCCCTCGCGAAGAGCCTCGGTCCACTCGGCAGACTCGAAAGCAGCCGTCATATCGCCGCCGAGACCGACCTCGACCATATCCGTGAAGCCCAGCTCCTTGCACGCCGTGCGAATGGATTCCATCGTGATGTCCTCGCCGAACTGGCCCTCTGTTGCGGGAGCTGCCATGGCGTAGACTTCCTTGCCGGCCTTGATCGCCTGGATGACATGGGTCAGATACGTCTTGGAGCCGATGGCTCCGAACGGACATGCATGGATGCACTGGCCGCAGTTGATGCACTTGTTCTCATCGATGACGCAGAAGCCGTACTCGTCGTAGCTGATGGCGCCGACCGGGCAGGTGGACTTGCAGGGGCGGATCAGATGGACGATCGCGCCGTACGGGCAGTTCTTTGCGCACATGCCGCACTCCTTGCACTTCGAGGGATCGATGTGGGAGCGCTCGGTAATCGTGATCGCGCCGAAACGGCAGGAATTCAGGCAGGCTTCGCCCAGGCAATGACGGCAGTTATCGGTGACCGTATAGGCAGCCAGCGGACACTCGTCGCAGGCCGGCTTGATGACCTGAACTTCATTCTTCGAGTCCGGGCAGGACGGCAGGTTCTCGCCAAGGGACAGAATGATTCTCTGGCGCGTGACCTCTCTCTCCTTGTAGATGCAGCAGCGATAGGTCGGCTTCGGACCCGGGACAAGCTTCAGAATCAGCTCCTCCTCGTGCTGCTGGTCAAGCTGATCGCTCCAGGCAAGCTTGGCCACTTCCTCCATGACCTTGTGCTTGTAACTGACGAAACTTTTATCCCCAGTAATCATATGTCATCCTCTCCTCTTTCACTGCGTTCGTTGCAGGGGTGTATAAACCGTGTGATGGGCGCAGAATGCCCATGAGCCCATTATAAACAGGAAAAGCCCTGACTGCAATGAAGACAAACAGGGAATGGTCTTCAGACCTGCTGCAGGGCAATCCCTTCATGAATGTCCACCTTCTTTGCAAAGGAGAGTCCTTCATAGGTTTCCGAGGTGATGACAAGGGGGGGCGTCCCCTTCACGGAAAGAACATAGTCCAGAGCGCTCTTTCTCTGCTCCTTCGTCAGTCCCGTAAAGGGTTCGTCAAAGACAAGGACATCGGATGGCACAAGTGTTGCCCGTACAATACAGACGAGCCGTCTCTCCGCCTCTGTAAGATCCGATACCGGAACCGTCAGCCTCTCTTTCGGAAGCAGTTTTGAGAGTTCCTCTGCCGCGATCTTTTCCGAGAGCCTTTTGCTGATGAGGGCGGCGTTTTCCACCGCCGTCATGTTCTCAAAGAGCCGGTCTTCCTCGAAGACCGCCCCCGCATTGACGCCCGCATACTTGTAGTCCCCAAGGAGCCGGATCCTGCCGGAGTCCGGTCTCTCAAGTCCCAGAAGCAGACGGCAGAGAGTCGTCTTTCCGGATCCCTTCTCCCCGACAACGGCATAGCAGGTATCCGAGGCAATCTCGAGATTGAAATGCGAGAGCACGCTCTTTCCCGCAAACGCCTTTGAAACGTCTTCCACCTGGATTGTCATGACAGTGCCTTTCCGAAAAGATGAGATACAAAAAACGCGGCGAGAAGCCCCGCCCCGAAGGCAGCAAGAAGAAGGCTGACACAAAGAGTCAGGGAAAATACTCCTGCGCATCCGGCAAGGCCAAGGGCAAAGGAAACCAGAAATCCCAGAGGAATCCTTCTTTCAAGCGCGTTTTTTGCAGATGGAAGGACGAGATACCGGAGGACATTTTCACCCGGCATGCGAAACACCTGTGCCATCTCCAGCATCTTCCGGTCTGCGGACAGATACCCGCAAAGAAGACCGTTACTGAGTAAAATCCCTTCGGTCAGGATTCCGGATACAAACAGGGAGACGGGAAGCGCTGCTCCAAGGTGAATAAAGAGAACCATGACAAGAACCGGAATGGCCAGCAGAACAAAGAGTGCCTTTTTCGTACCTTCCGTGACATGGCCGCTTCCTTCGATTGCCGAAAAGAGGAGAAAGCCAAGTCCTCCGCCGAGAAGGCACCCGGCAAGTCCGGCGAGCAATGCTCCGATTACCCCCGATGTTGCAGCTGCAATGCAGCCGGCGCCAAAGCAGAGGATGCCGATCGCAAGTTCTGTTTTTTCGTTCATGTCCTCTCCCTTCTCACCCAGCCCGGATAGTCTCCGCGTCCCGGATCCACCTCGTAGCCGATCCGCTTCATTCTGCCCCGGATGCAGCCCTGACACTGGGATGCGTCCTCTCCGGTGCAGATCTTTCCGTCATAGAGCAAATACTTGCCCCTCACGCGCTTTGGCGAGAGGTTTGGCATGATGACATTTCCACCGGCAAGAATCCCCTTCTCCCGTCCCAGAGGATTCACGGTGCCAAGCGCCGTGGTCGCGGGAATCAGAGCCTTCGGGAACATCAGCCGCAGGACCCCGATCATGAAAAGGCAAAGATCCGTGCTCCCCTCCTTTTCTCCACGGAAGGGCGTATCTTTGTGCGGGATGAACGGGCCGATCCCGATCATCTCGGGGCGAAGCTGTCTGAGGAACAGCAGATCCTCCACGAGGTCCTCCGTCTTCTGATACGGGGTCTCCAGCATCATCCCGGCGCCCACCTGATAGCCGATGTCCTTCAGGTCATAGAGACAGCGGATGCGGTTCTCCAGTGTCTGCGCCGCAGGGTGGAGCTTTGCATACAGATCCGGCGAGGCGCTCTCATGGCGCAGAAGGTAGCGGTCCGCTCCGGCATCAAAATAGCGCTCATAGGAGGCTCTGTCCTTCTCTCCGATGGAGAGCGTCACGGTCATGTCCGGCATCTGTGCCCGGATGGAGGAGACAATGTCGCAGATCATTTCATCGGTATAGGAAAGATCCTCGCCGCTCTGCAGAACAACGGTGCGGAATCCGAAGCCATACCCCTGTCTTGCACAGGAGAGAATCTCATCCTTTGTCAGATGATAGCGCTCTGCATGCGCATTCGATTTGCGTATGCCGCAGTAGAGACAGTCACAGCGGCAGAAATTGGAAAACTCAATGATCCCCCGGAGGAAGACCCGTTTGCCGAAGTTCTCCTCCTGCCGGATTCTGGCCTTTTCAAAGAGATACTCCGATGCCTCTTTAGATCTCTCATCAATGAGCGGGGCATATTCCGAAAGGGGGAGTTCTCCTGTCTCAAAAAGGCAGTCAATACGTTCTTTCTCGTCCATATCCATGTCACTTCTTTGAATACGCGGTCTTGACGCTCACATCCTTCAGCCTTCCAAGCCTTCCGGTCAGGGCGCTGGTTACGTTCTGTGGGGCATCGACTGCCACCGAGATCAGGTACAGTCCCTTTTCCCGGTAGGGTATGCCCATGCGGCCGATGATATAATCCCGGTACTCATGGAGAATGTCATTTAAGGCCTCACTCTCCACGGTATTCTCCAGGATGATCGAGATCATCGCAATTCTTGATTCCGTGTGTTCTTCCTCTGTCATGAACAGCCTCCCAAAAGAAATGCCGAAATATCAAAGCCATCCCCGCAGAAAACCGGGATCAGCGCACGATAGATCCGCCCGGAATATCCTTCATGCGGCAGCGGAATCAATGTGGCACCTTGCGTTTCCACAGCAGGCCGGTACAGGGGGTCTGCAATCACGGTCCTTGCCTTACCGATCATGGACAGCAGACGGTCCTCATCGATTCCCTCGTCGGGATCCGGAAAGAGCACGCGGCAGCGCTCTCCCGTTTCGAGGGCAATGGCCCTTGCAAGACTTTTCGAGAGCACCTCCTCCC
The DNA here is from genome assembly GCA_900315055.1 of uncultured Lachnospiraceae bacterium. GTDB lineage: Bacteria > Bacillota > Clostridia > Lachnospirales > Lachnospiraceae > CAG-791. The sequence goes on along the minus strand of OMXP01000068.1, from coordinate 10,085 downwards.
CGATGATGAGAAGATCCGCAGAATCCTCTTCCGCGGGACTTACGGCTGAGACATTCTCCCCTGTTCCCATCGCCTTCGAAATGGCATCTGACAGAGCATCTCCCATCTTCTTCCCGATCGGGGTGCCTACGACATAGGGCATGTGGTACTTTGCCTGCAGGTATTTTGCAGGAAGGAATCCTGCGGAGGAGACTACAACATTGACTTCTGCTTCCGATGCCTTCGTCAGCTTCTCGAAGGAATCTCCCATCGAGAAGCAGGCATTGACGGTATATCCCCGCGCAGTAAGTGCTTCCTTCATCGCATCGACAATCTCCTGCCTCGAGAAGTCAATCGGCGTCACGCCGAGGAGATTGACAGCGCCTTTTCGCTTTTCTGCAGAATGGACGCCAAAGCGCCGGAGAAACGCCCGCTGCGCAAGACCGACACCACTCGTATAGAGGCGAAGCCCGTCTGTCGGGACAGGAAGGACCGGGAGCCCTGTCTTCTCCTCAATGAGCCTTGCAACGCCCTTGAAGTCAAAGGCGATGATGTGCGGAATGGATGCCCCGCAGAGGGTGATGAAGCGGGGGTTCAATGCCTTCGCAGCCCTTGTCACGTTGTCGACAACAACGTTGTCATCACCATAGACTGCGGTCAGCTCATCGAGTCCGGAGACGAACATCTGTGAATCGGAGTCGTACCAGCGGGGCTCATCATGGGTTGTATAGGTACTGTTGCAGCCGCTCGGATCATGCAGCACCGTCATGCCGCCAAGCTCATACATGGCGCTGCACACGCCGGAAACATCCGCGGCATAGGTTGAGGTAAACACATGGACATGCCAGTCAGACATTTCCCGCCTCCCGTCTTCTCTCCATCTCACACAGATCCTCAAAGGAAGGTCCGGCATGCCAGCCCTTGTGCTGTACCAGATCGCGCATCGGCTTCTTTTTTGCAGCCGCCTCCTCCACGAGCGCCATCAGGCGCCGGATCCCCCGGTACCCGTACATGCCGGCATTTTCCGTTAGGTTGACAAAGTAATCCGTGTCATTGAAGTAGGCGCTCTTCTGCCCGATGGCGACAATCTTTCCCTCATGGGAGCGGAGCACCTGCCGCATGGAAGGGTCAAGCGATGAATAGACTTTGAGGTGCGGCGCTCTCTTCTGAAGAGCCTCAAACACTTCCTTTGATTCCACGATGCTGTCGATGAGGACCGACTCGACGTGAAAGCCCCTCTCAATGAGGAACAGGGCAAGTTCGAGCGGATTCTCCACCGCCGTGTAGTCAAGAGATACCGGTGTCCCCGCAAGAGCCTCCCTGCAATGGTCAAGTGCCCTGTCGGTAAGCTCCCGCTGCCTTCGGATCTCCTCTTCCCGGGGCGCCGGGATTCCCATGGACTCGGAAGCCCTTTCCATGTCTGCATCGATCCGGTCATAGTCATAGCCGTTGTGGAGACTCACCCATCTCTGCTGCAGACGGATTTCCAGATCCTTTCCCGCCCAGTCGGCCTTGCGGTGGAACGTAAAGTTTACAGATGAGGTCTCCATGAGGCGGAACTCGTCATAGTTTTTCATCGTGGTGAGGTCCGAGATGGCAATCCCGTTTGATACAAGGTGCTGATAGATGTCACAGTACTCGTTCATCGGGAAGCAGTTGCCGACAAAGGAACAGCGCTTCGGATCCTTCGGCGCCTTCTTCAGGACGCGCAGAATCTGCCGCCGAAGACTCGGGTCTGCCGGAATCTTCCGGCGCATGATGGGATCCATGTAGCAGTCGATGAAGTCGATGTCCGGATACTCCTTCCGAAGAAGCTTATAGACCCTCTGATAGTTCACGGCAAGGAAGTGATGGATGCAGCTCGTGAAGATCATGACCATGCGCGGACGCTTTTTCAGGGTGTTCAGGATTTTCTCGGTGCCGTGAAGCAGTTCCTCCTCCATGTCACCGTTCAGGATATTGTCCTCTCCCACCGTGATTGTTGACAGATGATCCATGGCTCCCATCTCCGCCGTCGTCAGCACGACACCGCGAAGACAGCTTGTCGGGCAGACATAGATCTGATGACCCTCCGGCACCAGCAGGCCGTAGTGGACGATGTTCCAGACGCCCCGGCAGGGGGAAGAATAGAGAAGCCCGTCGTCCGCGTTGTAGGTAAAGGGCATGTCCTTCATCTCATGATATCCGGGTGTCAAATCTCATCCTCCTTCCGGTCAATGCCGTGAGAGAGCATGTAGGTCGCAAGACCGTTTACTGCCCTTGCATAGCCGCAGTCGGGGAAGAGCTCCATGACCGGTTTTCCTCTGCTCTCTGCCTCCTCGATATGGTTGTCCCTCGGAAGATCCGCAACAAGATCCGCGTGGATATCACTGCACAGTGTCTCCACCTTTTCTCTTTCATCCGGCACGTTCCTCCGATTCAGGATGACACCGCCGATTGTGGCATAGCCCCTGTCCTTAAAGTTTTCCACTGCGGTCGCGATGTTCGCCGCGGCATAAATTGCCATGTTTTCCCCGCTCGTCACAATGTACACCTGGTCCGCATACCCCTCGCGGATCGGCATGGCAAAGCCGCCGCAGACAACATCTCCGAGGACGTCATAGAGGACAACGTCCGGCTTTAAGACCTCAAAGGCCTCCCTCTCCTCGAGCGCCTCAAAGGCCGCAGCAATGCCGCGTCCCGCGCAGCCAAGCCCCGGGGTGGGACCGCCGGCCTCTGCGCAGCAGATTCCGTGGACGCCGGGGTAAACCAGCTCATCCAGGGTGGCAAGATCCCGCTTCTTTTTCAGGGTATCCAGGATGGCCGGAATCCTCTTGCCGCCGTGCAGGTACAGCGTGGAATCCGCCTTCGGGTCACAGCCGACCTGCAGGACCTTCAGCCCTTTCGATGCAAAGGCACAGGAGAGCGCAGCCGCCGTGGTGCTCTTTCCGATGCCGCCTTTTCCGTAGATCGCAAATCGATACATGTTGAGATGCTCCTTATTGCATGACAAAAGACAGAGCCGGCTGTGTGGACCTGTCCATCAGAGCCGGGGCTGTGCTTTTCGATTCTCTTCTCCTTGTGCTCACAGACAGTTCGCACGCGGAGGATCCTTCTGTATGGGTCCATCTTACCGCAAATGCTCTTCCTGCGAAAGACGGACATGTCCCGTAACGCTTCGTACAGACCGGTAAAGCTTCACTGAATGTTAAGATTTGGGTCATGGATTTTCCCACCGGCGGGTCCTATAATGAAATCGGGTCGTGGAAATCAACAAACGATCCCCGAAATCCATCCATTCAGAGAGGCATTATTACCATGAATTCTGTTTCTGATAACCGGAACATCGCCCTGTTTCTCGCAGACGGCTGTGAGGAAGTCGAGGCTCTTGCGACGGCAGATGTCCTGAAGCGGGCGCACCTGCCCGTGACCATGGTCTCGATCAATGAGACCAGAACGGTTGTCTCCTCCCACAACGTCACCTTTGAGGCAGACACCACAATTTCCAAAATTAACTTTGATGCCTATGACATGCTGATCCTGCCAGGCGGGATGCCGGGGACACCGAATCTTGAGGCGAATGATATGCTGGTGTCCAATGTAAAGCGCTTCGTGAAGGAAGGCCGCATGGTCGCTGCCATCTGCGCAGCACCCACCATTCTGGCACATGCAGGTCTTTTGAAGGATCGGCGTGCCACCTGCAATCCCGGCCGGTATGAGGATCTCATCCGGGGGGATGCGATCCTGACCAGGGAAAAGGTAACCGTAGATGGCAACATCATCACATCGCAGGCAATGGGGACCGCGATTCCGTTTGCACTTGCCATCGTCGAACATTTTCTGGGCAGCGAGGAAGCCGAAAAGCTCGCAGAGAACATCGTTTACTGACGGCATAGTCCGGGGGGTATATCGCGAATGAACATTCTGTTTCTGATGACACCGAAGATGGATGTTGACTGTGTGTTTGAGAATGACACGGTGGGGCAGGCTCTGCACCGTCTGGAAGTGCACGAGTTTACGACGGTTCCGCTTATCAATGATGCAACCGGAAAGTACGTCGGTTCCCTCTCCGAAGGAGATCTCCTTCGGGAGCTGATGCGGCAGAACGCATCACCGGCCATGGTGGAGGACCGCCCGATTTCCGGCATTCACAGGAAGCGTGACTATACACCGGTCCGCGCAGATGCGGATATCTCGGAGCTCTTCCAGTACGCCAAGACCCAGAACTTCGTGCCTGTCGTCGATGATGGCGGCGTCTTCATCGGCATCGTGACAAGGCAGAGCATTCTGCAGCCCTGCATCCAGGCCTACCGGGAGAACAAGGAACGGAAGTCTTCCCGCAGCGTCGTGATGACCGGAACGTACCAGTAATCTTCGCACTCTGTTGCAAAATCATACGGATGACAAAAAGGATCGCACCCTTCACGGATGCGATCCTCTTTTTTATGTCTTATTCAGAACGAGCCGGAAACTCAGGCAGGGTATGCGCCGTTGGCCTTGTCAGCCTTTGTTGCATCGTTGCCGGTCTCCTGCGCTTCTCTCCACTTGAAGAAGTCAGTTGCGACCTGCGGGAAGAGTGCATAGGACAGAACATCCTCTTCGCTCTTTGCGCCGACCTTCTTGGCATCTTCGCGGTACTTGTCCATCTGCGGCGGAATGAGATCTGCCGGTCTGCAGGTGATCTGCTTCTCGTCACCGATGATCTTCTTGACAACATCCGGGTTCATCGGGCGAATGGTTCTGCCGTACTTGCCGCGGACGAAGTTCTTGGTCTGATCGGTGGAGATCTTGTATCTCTCGCCCATCAGGACGTTCATGACAGCCTGCGTGCCCACGATCTGAGAGGACGGGGTGACAAGCGGCGGCTCACCGAGATCCTCACGGACTCTCGGAACCTCCTCAAGCACTTCGGTCAGACGATCGGAAGCGCCCTGATCCTTCAGCTGGGAGATCATGTTGGAGAGCATGCCGCCCGGGACCTGATACAGGAGCGTTCGGATGTTGACGCCGAGGACCTTCGTGCTCATGCGGCCGCTCTTGATGCACTCCTCACGGTACGGTGTGAAATAATCAGCGATCTCCTTGAGCTTGTCCTGGGACAGACCCGTATCACGCGGCGTTCCCTCGAAGGCAGCGACCATGCACTCGGTTGCCGGCTGGGACGTACCCATGGCGAACGGGCTGATGGCGCAGTCGATGATGTCGACACCCGCCTCGGCAGCCTTCAGGTAGGTCATGGAAGCTTCGCCGGAGGTGTAGTGCGTGTGCAGGTCGATCGGAAGAGCCGTGCCCTTCTTCAGAGCCGTGACGAGTTCGTAAGCCTCATAGGGCTTTAACAGGCCGGCCATATCCTTGATGCAGATGGAATCAGCGCCCATGGACTCGATTTCCTTGGCGATGTTCATCCAGTACTCATCGTTGTAGGCCTCGCCCAGCGTGTAAGCCAGAGCGACCTGTGCGTGCTTGCCGGTCTTCTTGGTTGCCTTGACAGCGGTCTCAAGGTTGCGCAGATCGTTCAGGCAGTCGAAGATACGGATTCTGTCGATACCGTTCTCAACGGACTTGTCGACGAAGGCTTCGACGACATCATCTGCATAGTGTGCATAGCCGAGGATGTTCTGGCCGCGCAGCAGCATCTGGGTGGGAGTCTTCTTGAAGTGCTTCTTCAGGGTTCTGAGTCTCTCCCACGGATCCTCGTGCAGGTAACGCAGGCACGTATCGAACGTAGCGCCGCCCCAGCACTCGACAGCCGCATAGCCGATGTCATCCATCTTGTCGGCAATGGGCTCCATGATCTCGATGGGCATTCTGGTAGCGATCAGGGACTGACCTGCATCACGAAGGACGGTCTCCATGATCTGTACCGGCTTATTACTAGCAAAAGTATTATCTGCCATTGTATAAACTCCTTGTACTTTAGATTCCGAACACTGCCATGAACACACCGGCAGCGACTGCGGTGCCGATGACACCTGCAACGTTCGGGCCCATAGCGTGCATCAGAAGGAAGTTCGTGGGATCATCCGCGGCACCGACCTTCTGAGAAACACGGGCTGCCATAGGAACTGCCGAAACACCGGCGGATCCGATGAGCGGATTGACCTTGCCATGTGTAGCGAGCTTCATCAGCTGGCCGAACCAGACACCGGCTGCGGTACCGAACATGAAAGCGATGAGGCCGAGAGCGACGATCTTTAAGGTCGTGACATTCAGGAATGCCTCAGCAGAGGTCGTAGCACCGACGGAAGTACCCAGCAGGATGACGACGATGTACATCATGGCGTTGGATGCAGTCTCCTGCAGCTGACGGACAACGCCGCACTCGCGGAACAGGTTGCCGAGCATCAGCAGACCGACAAGCGGTGCCGTGGTCGGAAGGATCATGCAGACGACGATCGTGACGACGATCGGGAACAGGATTCTCTCGAGCTTGGACACCGGACGAAGCTGCTCCATCTTGATCTGACGGTCTTTCTTGGTCGTGAACAGCTTCATGATCGGAGGCTGAATGATCGGGACCAGGGACATGTAGGAGTACGCTGCGACGGCGATGGGTCCCATCAGATCCGTCTGGCCCAGTTTCGAGCACAGGAAGATGGAAGTCGGGCCGTCAGCACCGCCGATGATGGAGATTGCTGCAGCGGCCTTGCCGTTGAAGCCCATCGCGATGGCGCCGAAGTAGGCAGCGAAGATACCGAACTGAGCGGCAGCGCCCAGAAGGAAGCTCGCCGGGTTTGCAATGAGGGGACCGAAGTCTGTCATCGCACCGACACCCATGAAGATCAGGGACGGTAAGATCGACCACTGATCCAGTTCGTAGAAATACCAGAGAAGTCCGCCGTTGCTGGTTGCGGTCGGTGCTGCAATGATGTCGGGATAGATGTTGACGAGCAGCATGCCGAAGGCAATCGGCACCAGAAGCAGAGGCTCGAAATCATGGACAATCGCGAGATACAGGAAGACGCACGCGACTGCAATCATGATCACATTGCCAAAGGTCAGGTTGGCGAACGCTGTCTGGTGTAATAAGTTTGTCAGTGTATTTGCAATATAAGACATTTACGTTATTACCTCCAAGATGCGGTTGGTAGTTACACTCTGGATTAGTTGAGCGTTGCCAGAACCGCACCGGACTCGCATGCATCGCCGACTGCGCAGTCGATCGATGCAACCGTGCCATCCTGAGGAGCAACCATCGGGATCTCCATCTTCATGGCCTCGATGACAACAACGGAATCACCCTTCTTGACGGCATCGCCGACCTTCTTTTCGATCTTGAAGACCTTGCCTGCTGCGCCGGCCTTGATCTGAATGGAGCCTGCGCCTGCAGATGCTGCTGCCTTCTTGGGAGCAGCAGGAGCTGCTGCCTTGGGAGCTGCGGCAGCCTTGGGAGCAGCCGGAGCAGATGCGGAAGCGCCGGTCTCTTCTACCGTGACATCATATGCTGTGCCATTTACCGTAATGGTATAGTTCTTCATCTTAAAACCTCCAAAGTAAACGATTGAAATTGTTTTGTTCTGAACTGGTGATTACCAGCGCTTTCTGGATTTACGGATCGAACGGACCACAAAGCCGTCCGTGGTTGCTGCGCCCTCGCTTGCAGCGATGGCAGCGGCGATGACAGCGACAAGCTCGCCGTCATCGGCAAGATTCTCTTCCGCCGGAGCAGCCTCTCCTGCGATCTCCGCAGCAGTCGGTGCCGCTTCCTCTTCCTCAGGCTCGTTCTTCTTTGCAAAGGCCGCCTGGATCTTCGGGATAAAGCGGAACAGGGAAATCAGGAAGGCCAGAAGGATCAGGACCACGAAGGTCGTGCCCATGCCAAGCACGGTGTTAAGACCTGCCTGCTCCATCTTCTCGCCCATGGAATAGTCGACATTGACAGCCACACTGGTCAGCGTGTAGATCTGGCTCACACCGCTCGTGGAGGAGTACTCCATCGAGGGATCCAGATAGACGATGAACTCGGCATCATGCTTGTCACCGTCGACGGTCAGGTCGATGACCTCGACTCCCTCACTGTTGGTCTCGCAGCTTGCCAGTACCGGGTACTCATTCTGAATATCGTAGTCACCAAGGTTTGCAGCGGACTCGGTCCAGGTATCATATGCGTTGCTGACGACCGCCGGATCGCAGTTGTAATATGCGCCCAGCACATTCATCATGTTGTCGAAATCCGCATCGCCCTCGGAAAGTCCTGCCTTGTAGAGCTGATCAACATAGGAGAGCAGCGTGTAGGCCTCGCCGTAGAGCTGCTGATTGTCGCTTGTCACTCCCTGAGGCAGATCGGACGTGGTCCCGTCTGTCGCAGCGGGTGCTGCGCTCTCAGCAAATGCAGGTATCACAGACATCGTAAAGGCACAGGTGACGACTCCCAGAACCGCTGCAAGTTTTTTCGCGTTCTTCTTCATTCTTACCTCGTCTCCTTCTGTATTAAATGGTGCTGTGCTTTCTGGATACCAGGTCCTCTCTCTTTGTGTAGAGCATCTCGAATGCACCGATGAGATACTTTCTCATGTCCACAGAATCGACGAGCTGATCGACATAGCCGCGGGAAGCTGCGCTTGCGGAGCTGTTCTGCAGCTCATCGTACTCTGCAGCGACCTTGGCCGGATCCTCACCGTCCTTTGCCAGGACCTTGCCTGCAAAGGTAGCGTCCACAACACCGATCTTCGCGTCCGGAAGAGCAATCGTGATGTCAGCGCCCAGCGCCTTGGAGTTCATGACAACATAGCTGCTGCCGATGGCCTTCAGGACGACATTGACACGCGGAGAGGTGGTCTCTGCGAAGGCAGCAGCAAGAGATGCTGCTGCGGCCGCAATGGTCTTCTCCTCATCCTCGGTTGCCGTAAAGCCGGTGACATTCGTGAAGGAAAGGACCGGAAGCTCGAAGGCATCGCAGAAGCGGACGAATCTTGCTGCCTTGGTGCAGCCATTGCTCGTGAGCGTCGTGCCGTAGGTCGTCTCTTCCTTGCCGTTCTCATCATAGGAAGCAGCGCGGTTTGCGACGACACCGACGGTCTGGCCGTTCAGGCGGATAAAGCCTGTTGCCATCTCCGGTGCAAAGCCTGCCTTCGTCTCAAAGAACGCATTGTTATCTGCCACATCTGCGACAAACACGGACGGATCTGCCATGCCGTTCTCGAAGTTCTCAGTGGCACGGTTGAGATCATCATCACACTCGGTGACAGCCTCGTCCTCGTTGTTGGACGGAAGCAGGGTCACCAGCTCACGGATCTTCGAGAGAACCTCGTCCTCGGTGGCAACCAGATCGACACAGCCTGCAGCCGACTTGAAAGCACCTGCGGACGTATCCTTCTTATCCTCGGAATTCTTCGGAAGTGCATTCGGTGAATTGACGAAGAGCTTTGCGCCATCGCACATGAACGTGAAATCGCTCATGCCTGCGACCAGGGCAAGGCCGCCGCCGCAGTTGCCGAAAACACCTGCGATCTGCGGGATCACGCCGGAAGCCTGCGCCTGCTTTGCATAGATGGTGCCGAATGCATTGAGCGCATCGGTCGCCTCCTGCAGGCGGATGCCGGTCGAATCCAGAAGACCGATGATGGGTGCACCGGTCTTGATGGCGAGATCATAGAGATCACAGATTTTCTTCGCGTGCATCTCACCGATGGACCCGCCCAGAACAGACGCATCCTGGCTGTAGACGAAGACAAGATTGCCGTCAATCGTACCATAGCCGGTTACTACGCCGTCAGAGGGGGTCTTTGCCGGAGTCAGGTTGAAGTTGGTGGCCCTGGCAGTAACGAGAGCGCCGACTTCAACGAAACTGTTTTCATCGAGGAGAGCATTGACTCTCTCACTCGCCTTTGAAGAACTGCTCATACTTTAAACCTCCATATGAAAGATAGGCCACTAACGCCTGCAAACATGAATGTTCGATGGACATAGTCAGCCCTGTAACTGCACATCGGGTAGTATAGCACAGGCATAAAAAATTGCGAAGTAGCGAACTGACAAAAATTTAACGATTGACCGTTTTCCAAAAGGCCAGTTTGTGGCAATTGCGCCAATCGAGTAGGAGGGGGAGATTAACCCCCGTCCTCTCACACCGCAACGTACGTACCGTTCGGTATACGGCGGTTTCAATAGTTAATGCAGAGACTGGT
>OMXP01000093.1 GCA_900315055.1 uncultured Lachnospiraceae bacterium | reverse complement strand
TTTGTACGCCCTGTGCAGAGCGGGCAGCTTGGAATCACCGCCCGGTGCAGACGTATCATGGCTCTGCTCACTGACGCCGCGTCGCTTCCGGCGCAGAACAGATCAGGCGTTCCCTTTTAAGGTTCCCCAGATCAATCCCCTGGGCTTGCCCAGGGGTCAGTGAAAAACTCTCTCCTTGCAATTTCGATGTAACATTTGTATCATCATTTTGCTGGTACGAATGTACCATCAGAACGAAGAAATGTAAATATCTGCAGTGAAAATGGTACAGAGCAGGAGGAAATGTCCCACCATGGGAAATCAGGAACGGAATACGTATGTATGTAATGCGATTACGGAAGCATTGCTTGAGATGCTGAAAACCAGAAGCCTCGACAGCATCAGGATCGGTGAGATCACGGAAAAGGCACAGGTGTCGAGGAATTCCTTTTACAGAAATTTTGCCTCCAGGGAAGATATCATCCGGCAGCGCATCATGATGTATCTGAATGAATGGCATGATCGGACAGAATCTGAGAAGTCTGAAGATCAGAGGCATGTCTACTTCACACTGTTTGACATTGCAGAACAGCACAGAGACTTTTTCCTGCTCTTGCACAATGCAGGTCTCCTGTATCTTTTGCAGGACGAATTCTTCCGGAACTTCGGACCGACAGACGAGGACAGCGAAATCGCCGCCTATTCCAAAGCCTTCTTCACCTACAGCACCTATGGATTCCTCGAGACATGGATCAAAAGAGGCATGAAACGGTCAGCAAAAGAGATGGAGGCAATGCTTGCCGGAAAAGAATCCTGAGCGAAGTTCCCTTTCTGCTTCTCCGCATGCATCGCTTCAAAAGTGGACTGGTTTAAAACTTCTTTACTGGTTCTGTACACAGGTCCACTTTGGATCTATTCTACTGTCATCAGCCGGCCGAAATTCCTTATTGCAACAGGTTTACTCGGATTTATGAAAGGAAAGAAGGTCACCATGTCCAGAACAAAGTCTCTTGCCATCATCGCGGTATTCACCGCCCTCACCTATGTGTTCACCTGGCTTGTCAACATCCGTCTCCCGCTCCCGGGATCCGGCGGTCTCATTCACCTGGGGAACGTCCCTCTCTTTATCGCCGCTCTCCTCTTCGGAAAGAAGACCGGTGCCATCGCAGGCGGCGTCGGCATGGGGCTCTTTGACCTGACAAGCGGCTGGACTGCCTGGGCGCCGTTTACCTTTGTGATTGTCGCCCTCATGGGCTATGTCGTAGGCCTCTTTGCAGAAAAGCACCCGATCAGAAACGATGCTGCAAACGCCGTCGCAGCAATCCTTGCAGCCCTCGGGATCAAGGTCGGAGGCTACTACCTTGCAGAGGTGATCCTGACCGGAAATCTCATCGCCCCGATCGGCTCCATCCCGGGGAATGTCCTGCAGGTGACGTTTGCCGCGATCATCGTCCTTGCAATCTATCCCGAGCTCAAAAAGGCCGCCCGTCATCTCTTCGGACAGCTCGTCGTTGCCTGAAGGAGGACGCCATGGCGAAAGATCTCTTAAAACCACGCTTCGAACTCATGACCCCGGGACCGACACAGGTTGCCGAAAACGTGCGGCAGGCCCTCTCCCTTCCCTGCACGAACCCGGACCTCGACCCGGATTTCTATACCTATACGGAGGACATCTGCAAAGATCTCGAGTCCTTCTTCCACACGAAGGACCATCAGGCCCTGGTCCTTTCCGGCGAGGGGATCCTGGGCCTCGAGGCAGCCTTTGCAAGCCTTACGCAGCCGGGGGACCGGGTGCTCGTCCTCGACAACGGAGTCTACGGAAAGGGAAACGCGGACTTTGTCAGACTCTACGGCGGCGTCCCGGTCCTGTATACCACAAACTACCATGAGCCGATTGACCCTGAAAAGCTCGAGGCCTTTCTTGAAACCGATCACGACTTTGCCTACGCATCCCTCGTCCACTGTGATACCCCGTCCGGGATCCTGAATGACATCGACACCCTCGTCCCGCTTCTTCACCGGTTCGGGATCCTCACGGTGGTCGATGCCGTGTCCTCGGCCTTCGGCATGCCGATTGACCTCACCAGGACGCCTGCAGACATCCTCTGTCTCGGGAGTCAGAAGGCCCTGTCCGCTCCTCCCGGACTTTCGATGCTTCTTGTCAGCACAAAAGCCTGGGACAGGATGGCACACCGGAAGACCCCGATCGCCTCGTTCTATGCAAACCTTCCCGCAATGAAGGACTACGCGAAGAATCAGTGGTTTCCCTACACGATGCCGTCCGCGGACATGAACGGACTCAGACAGACGCTCAACAACGTTCTTGAAGACCCCGAAATCTTTGCCCGCCACCATGCTCTTGCAAAGGCCACAAGGGCTGCTCTCACGAAGGCAGGGCTTACCCTGTATGAGAGGTCCGGCTTTTCCGATACGGTCACCGTCTTCAACGTCCCCGAGGGAACCACGGATACCGCCATCCTTTCCGGCATGAAGGCGCAGGGGATTCTCCTTGCGGGATCCTTCGATGTCCTTGCCGGGAAGGTGATCCGCATCGGACACATGGGAGAAAATGCCAGGAAGGAAAAGCTGCAGCGGACCCTCAGGGCCCTGCAGAAGGTCCTTACCGGCCTTCAGGTTCCTCTGAAGGCCGATCTGGAGCAGGTCTTTACAGCGTCTTTGGCGGAGCAGGATCTTTGACTTTCACAGAAGGCTGGGAGGAATTTAACAGACAGGAATTTAACAGACAGACCGTTGCAATCCTTTTCTTTCGTGCTAAGATTTAGGACGTATCCAACCAAATATCGAATGACTTATGGGGAGCCGTAACCGCTGAGAGGCCCGGCTGGAATGCCGGGCGACCCTTTGAACCTGAAATGGACAATGCCATCGCTAGGGATGAAAACCTGCATCATGCAGGCAGTCTGATCACGTCTTTGTGCGGAATCCGTTTTGCGGGTTCCGCTTTTTTTGTTCCCCGGAAAGGAAAACATGCTGTATCAAACAGAGCCGCTGGTACACCTGATCACCAACGACGTGACAAGAGAGCTCTGCGTCAACGCCCTGCTCTCTGCCGGCGCACGGGCCGTGTGCGCGCAGTCCGCGGAGGAGGTTTCCGAGGTCACCGCATCATCCAGAGCCCTTGTCCTGAACCTCGGAATGCTGACCCACGAGAAGGAGCAGGCAATGCTCCTGTCCGCCCGCTGTGCCGCAGCAGGGGAGATCCCGGTGGTCCTGGATCCCGTCGGGATCAATGGCAGTGCCTTCCGCATGGACTTTGCAAAAAAACTCTTCTCTCTTCATGCCATCACCTGCGTTCGGGGGAACGCCCATGAGATCGAGGCCCTTGAGAAGGCGTATGGCGTCGAGGATCTTCCCGCCCTCTCGGACACCCTTGGCGTGATTCTCGTTCAGACAGGGAGCACGGACTCTGTGGCCCAGGGCGGCCGTGTCTTTGAGATCACCGGCGGCTCTCCTCTTGCAAAGCGGGTCACGGGCTTTGGGTGTCTTACCTCCGCGCTTCTTGGCGCAGCCCTTGCAGAGGAACCTTCCGGCTCCTCCGTCATCGCATCTCTCTCCAAAATCAAACAGGCGCAGGAGGAGGCAGAGGATTCCATGCGAAAGTCCGTCTCCTTCGGGACTGCGACCTTTTCCGCCTGCTTTCTTGATGCGATCTCCCGCATGGGATCCCCGCTCTTTACCAGGCAGTGCCTTCGCCTGTACGCCGTGACCGACCGCAGGTGGCTCAAAGAGGGACAGACCCTGTATCAGGCCGTGGAGCAGGCCCTTTCGGGCGGTGCGACCATGGTACAGCTTCGGGAGAAGGACCTCTCCGATGAGGAGATGATCCTTGAGGGGAAAAAGCTCCTTCCCCTGTGCCATCGCTTCCAGGCACCTCTTGTCATCAACGACAGGGTAAACGTCGCAAAGGCCGTCGGTGCCGACGGCGTGCACCTGGGGCTAAGCGACGGATCGATTGCAGAAGCGAGGAAGATATTGGGACCTTCTGCCATCATCGGCGCCACCGCCCACAACGCGGAAGAAGCAAAGAAAGCGGAAGCAGAAGGCGCCACCTACCTCGGGTGCGGGGCGGCCTTCGGCTCCGCGACCAAGGGCGATGCCGTGCCGATCGCGCCGGGAGAATACCTAAGGATCACCAGCGCAGTATCCATCCCCGTCTGTGCGATCGGGGGAATCCAGAAGGATAACATCTCGGCCCTCAAAGGGCTCGGGCTCTCCGGCGTTGCCGTGATCTCCGGGATCTTCGCACAGCCCGATCTTTCATCTGCTGTCAGCGCACTGCTTTCCTCAGTGCGTCATTTTTAAACATCACTTTGTGAGGAGGAGTGAAACAAATGAACAAAACAAAGAAACTTGCAGTATCTGCCATGCTCTGTGCCCTGACGGTGTGCCTGTCCGGGTTCTCGATCCCGGTGGGCGCCTCGAAGTGCTTTCCCATCCAGCACATGGTAAACGTCCTTGCAGCGGTGCTTCTCGGGCCCTGGTGGGGCGTTCTCATCGCATTCTGCGCATCCCTGATCCGGAACCTCATGGGAACCGGCACCTTCCTTGCCTTCCCGGGCTCCATGGTCGGAGCGCTTCTGTGCGGTCTTGTCTATCAGAAGACAAAAAAGAAGATCCCGACCTACATCGCGGAGGTCTTCGGTACCGGCGTTCTCGGCGGCCTTCTTGCATGGCCGGTTGCGGTGTATCTCATGGGGCGTGAGGCGGCACTCTTTGCCTATGTCCTGCCGTTCCTTGTCAGCACGACCGGCGGCACGCTGATTGCGGCGCTTCTTATCGCCGTACTCGAGAAGACCCACGCGATGGCGCACCTCAAAGGAATGCTCGCATGAGCAGGAACCTGCCCGTCTGTCTTTCGATCGCAGGATCCGACCCCTCGGGAGGGGCGGGGATCGATGCGGACCTCAAAACCCTTCTTGCAAACGGCGTCTATGGCTGTGCGGTCATCACCGCAATCACTGCACAGAACACCAAAACGGTGAGTGCCATAAGCCCGGTAAGCGCAGAGCTTCTCCAGGCGCAGCTTGATTCCGTGTTCTCCGACATCACGCCGTCCGCAGTAAAGATCGGGATGACGGGAAATGCAAAGCTTGTCCATGTGATCGCAAGGTGCCTCAAAGACTGGCATGCCGAAAATGTTGTCTGTGACCCGGTCCTCATCTCGTCTTCAGGGACAAGGCTTACGGAAGAGGCAGCGCAAGACGCGATGCAGGAGAAGCTCTTTCCCCTGTGCCGCCTCATCACGCCGAATATCCCGGAGGCAGAGACTCTCTCCGGAGTGCGGATCCTAAGCGATGACGACAGGATCCTTGCGGCAAAGAGCCTCTCTGAAAAGACCGGAAGTGCCGTCCTTGTCAAGGGAGGCCATGCCGCGGGACTTGCCAGGGATCTGCTCTATGAGGCAGGGACCTGCACCTGGTTTGAGGCAGAGCGGATCGACAATAAAAACACCCACGGCACCGGCTGTACGCTCTCCTCTGCGATTGCGGCAAACCTTGCAAAGTACAAGGATCTGAAAACAGCCGTACAGAGGGCAAAGGAATACCTCACAGGAGCGATACGCGCAGGCCTGGATCTCGGAAAGGGCTCCGGCCCTCTGGATCACGGGTATGCGCTTTCGGGGGAATTCACAGAGTAAGACAGGCCAAAAAAGCCTGATCGGAAAAAGGAAGGAAAGTTAAGGAAACATGGAACAGGAACAGAAGAAGGAATGGTCCACGCAGATGGAGGCGGCGCGCCTCGGGATCGTGACGGATCAGATGAAGATCGTGGCAAAGAAGGAGAACCGCTCCGTGGAGGAGCTGCTGCCCCTGATCGCTGAGGGAAAGGTTGTCATCCCGGCAAACCACCGGCACACCTGCCTTGATCCGAACGGCATCGGCAGCATGCTGAAAACCAAGATCAACGTGAACCTCGGTGTCAGCCGCGACTGCAAGGACTACAACGTCGAAATGCAGAAGGTCCTGAGCGCGGTAAACCTCGGCGCCGAGGCGATCATGGATCTCTCGAGTCACGGCAACACCCAGCCGTTCCGCCAGAAGCTCACCCACGAGTGTCCGGCCATCATCGGCACCGTCCCGGTGTACGATGCAGTGATCCACTACCAGCGGGATCTTGCAACTCTCTCTGCCCAGGACTTCATCGATGTCGTCCGTCTCCATGCAGAGGATGGCGTCGACTTCGTCACGCTCCACTGCGGCATCACGAAGAAGACCCTTCAGCAGATCCGCGACGGCGGCCGCAAGATGAACATCGTCAGCCGCGGCGGGAGCCTGATCTTTGCCTGGATGTCGATGACCGGACAGGAGAACCCGTTCTTCGAGTACTTCGATGAGATCCTCGACATCTGCCATGAATATGATGTCACCATCTCCCTCGGCGATGCCTGCAGGCCGGGCTGCCTTGCCGATGCCACCGACGGAGTGCAGATCGAAGAGCTCTTAAGACTCGGTGAGCTCACCAAACGCGCACACGCAAAGGGCGTCCAGGTCATGATCGAGGGACCGGGCCATGTGCCGATGGATCAGATCGCGGCGAACATGAAGATCGAGCAGACAATCTGCCACGGGGCTCCGTTCTATGTATTGGGGCCCCTTGTCACCGACATCGGCGCCGGATATGACCACATCACGGCGGCGATCGGCGGTGCGATTGCGGCGGCAAGCGGCGCGGCCTTCCTGTGCTACGTGACCCCTGCCGAGCACCTTGCTCTGCCCAATGTCGAGGACGTTCGCGAGGGCATCATCGCAAGCAAGATCGCAGCCCATGCGGCGGATATCGCAAAGGGCGTTCCGGGAGCAAGGGACCAGGACGACCGCATGGCGGCGGCAAGGCAGAAACTCGACTGGGATGCCCAGTGGAAGGAGTGCCTCGATCCCGAGAGAGCAAAGCAGATCCGCGACAGCCGTCTTCCCGAGGACGACCACTCCGACACCTGCAGCATGTGCGGCAAGTTCTGTGCGGTCCGCAGCATGAACCGTGCCCTCGCAGGAGAGTACATCGATATCCTGTAAAGGAAAAGCAAACCAGCAGCAAGAACATCAGATAAGACCAGCAAGAGACCGGACGACCACAATGCCGCCCGGTCTTTTGCAACCGAAAAAAGCAAAACAAAAATGCCGAAAAAGTCCAAACAGATCTGCCGAAAAAATCAAAATGAAAGTGCCGAAAAAAATCAAAACAAACTGGGCAGATGCCTCACCTTCCGCTATAATTAAAGCAAGGAGTACACCTGTATGGAATACATTCGAAGAATCGTCGATGAGGAACTGAACGAACTGACAACAGCATTCAACGCTGTTAACATCCTGGGACCCAAGGGCTGCGGAAAAACAAGAACCGCAAAAGAGCGGAGCAAAACCGTCATTGAGTTTCAGGACGAAGAAAAGAGAGACGGGTATCTTGCCGTTGCGCAGACGGCGCCGCGCCTGTTCCTGAAAAATCCCAAGCCGATCCTGTTTGATGAATGGCAGGACGCGCCGAAAATCTGGGGCATGATCCGCAAGGACTGCGATGATCACCCGGAGAACACGGGCGAATACTTTCTGACCGGCTCTTCGAGCAGGAAGGTAGATACGCCCCATACCGGAACCGGAAGAATTACCGAGGTTACCATGTATCCGATGACCCTGTGGGAAACCGGCGAGTCGAACGGGAGCATTTCCCTGTCAAAAATCGTCGAGGATCCCACCTACGATTTTGACGGCGCCGTGACGGATCTGAAACTGGAAGATCTGTTTTTTGCCGCATGCCGCGGCGGCTGGCCAAGATGCCTTGCCCTGAAAAGCGATTCGGCAAAACTTCTGATCGCAAAGGACTACTACCGGCAGATCTATGAAACCGATATCAGTGCCATCGACAGTGTAAAGCGCAATCCTGACTGGACCAGGGCACTGCTGTGGTCCTATGCCCGGAACATGGCAACTAAGGCCAAGAAGTCCAATATCTTTGCGGACGTGAAGGCAACGCAGATGGTAACGGATGCTACCCTGGACAGCTATGTGGAAAAGCTGGAAGAGCTTTTTGTTCTCCGGGATATTGACGCCTGGACGCCCCAGATCCGGTCAAAGACCGCGATCCGGAGCGGAAAGAAGCATATCTTTGTGGACCCTTCCATCGGAACAGCAGCTCTGGGGCTGAATCCTGATTATTTCAACAATGATCTCGACACCTTCGGCCATGTCTTTGAGAATCTCGTGCTCCGGGACCTGCTGGTCTATGCCGGTGCCCACCATGCCAGAATCCTGCATTATGCAGACGATACGGGGCTTGAAGCCGATGCGGTGTATCAGACAGAGGATGGCAGATACGCGCTCATCGAAATCAAGACCGGTGCCAACAAGATCCCGGAGGCAGAGAACTCTCTGCTTCGATTCAGCGGAGTCATTCGGGATTACAACGAAAAGGCCCGGCAGAATCCGGACCACCCAAGAGCCATCTATCGCGAGCCCTCTGCGCTGATTGTCATCTGCGCGACTGCGCCGATGGGATACACCACAGAAAACGGGGTCAGGATTGTCCCGGTAGGATGTCTGAAGGACTAGCCAGCCTGGGAGAATCCGAAAAGTTCAAAGCAAAAGTGCCGAAAAAGTCCAAACAGATCTGCCGAAAAAATCAAAATGAAAGTGCCGAAAAAAGCAGAACAGATCTGCTGATAGGGTCACTGAGACCGGTTCTGCCCGTCACTCCTTAGCCATCCGCCTCTTGTTCCGATACATCATCTCATCGGCCTCCTCAATCGCCTTCCGGATATGAGTCGTCGCAGAATCATAAATAGCATACCCGACAGCAACGCCCGGCATCCTGGGATCCGCCTTCTTCAGGCTCTCGATGGCCTTTAAGAAAGTCTCATTGAGCGCGTCCATGGAATCCAGATGGCTCTCCAGGACGACACAGAACTCATCTCCGCCGATCCGGTAGCAGCTCCCGAATTTCCCATACACGCTCCGCAGCCTCTCTGCAATACTCCGAAGGCACAGATCGCCGATGTTGTGCCCGTAGGTGTCATTGACCTGCTTAAAGTTGTTCACGTCAAAGTACAAAATGACCGCCCGGGATCCGATCCGGCTGATGTTTGTCTCATAGCAGCGGCGGTTCAGGAGCCCCGTGATCGCATCCACCTGAAGAACCATCCTCGAATAGCGCGCATACAGAAGGTAGCTTGCGATCGCAACACACAGGTAGTCGATCCGGATGTCGCTGAAGATGAACTGAATGATGATGCCAAAGGCAAGCAAAATCAGGGTCAGAACCAGCACCCCGTCCATGCCGGTCTGGTATTCTTTTCCGCTCCTGATCATGCAGACAAAGATATAGATGGCGGACAGGCCGAAGGCAGTGATGTAAACAAAGTACAGGGATTCCCGGTGGGAGACATTGCCGGCATCGATCGAGAACACCCAGTTAAAGCACATGGCAACGCACTCGAAGATTGCATGGGCTGTGACCAGCGCGAAGGGGATGCGGGAATCCTTCACACCCCCGTAGGCACTTGCGGCGATGACGCCGCAAATCGGTGCGCAGCAGTACTCGATCCCCTTCGCCGCCTTGTGCAGGGCGATATACTGCACCGGGGCCCCGTTTGTCAAAACACCGATAAACTCCGCCACTGCCGCAATGCCGATGAAGATACAAAGGCAGATCAGTCTGTTCCTGATGGTTTTCGTAATGAGGCGGTTTGTCACGGCGTCCGCTGCCGTGATCAGAAGCAGCAGGAGCTCCACCAGGATAATCGACGTATACAGATTCATGATTTCGATGCAAAACGGGAAGCTATTTTTTAGCCATCCCGCTTTGCAAGCCTCCATTATTGACTGATAATTATGATTTCAACTACAAGTACACGTT
>OMXP01000067.1 GCA_900315055.1 uncultured Lachnospiraceae bacterium | reverse complement strand
AGAGTAACTGGAAAACAAGCTATGTAATCAAGCTATACGCAGACGGCGTAGGGGCACCTGAAGTGGATGGCGATGCGGTTTTGGTGCGTAACCACTAGGGTTGCCACTCTTCACCGGAAAAGGACGTCGTTTTATGATAGTGACAAGACTACATTTGGGGGAGAATGCAAAACATATCTGTATCTGTCATAGTGGGCAGTTTCATGCCGCTTTCCCTCAAAAATGTCAATTTATTCTGAATGAATCAGGGCACATTGTCCTGTTCAGAATATCCGGCGCCATTCGCGCCGAAGAGGGAAAGGAGAGGTTATGAGAAGTGGAAAGAGATGGCTTGCCATCGCACTTACCGGCCTTCTGACGCTGCAGTCAGGCATCCCGGTATTTGCAGAGGAGCCCGCTTCCGTGACGGCCGCGGCCGAAGATACTTCCTCTGATGGGGCTTCAACCGAAGCTTCCTCAGGAGAGGCATCGACAGCAGAATCAACGGTCCAAGCACAGGGAGCGGAAGAGGCATCTCCTGCAGGTGATGACAGCAGTTCCGGAGAGGATACCGGGACTGCCGACAAGGGGAATTCCGCAGGAGAAACCGGTGAGGCAAGCGGAGCTGAAAGTGATGCTGACCCGGCACCGGCAGAGGATTCCCAAGAGTCTGCAAAGGACAGCACATCGGAGGATGCAGGCCAGAAGGACCAGGGAAATACCCCTGACAAAGGCACCGAGAATGCAGGTGTCGTAATCGACAAGGTCGAGGACAGCTCGGACGCGGATGATGCAGCGGACTCTTCTGATGCATCGGACACGTCCGGTACAGGCGTTGTCCTTGATGACAATGGCGATACGACCTATACACCGGCCGATGCTGCGGACACGGAGTCGAAGACCACGGAGACCGTGACCTACAACGTCAATGACGGTGATTATAAGGTCGTTACCTTCGGCGAAGACGGCAATGCCACGCTGGATCTTGGTGAGTTTGACGAGTACCCCTACACGGTCGACTTCTGGATCAATGATGAGAGGGTGGCAGAGTACAAACCTGGTGAGGAAACCTTTACGGCAACGGTCGGGGAGCATACCATCACGCTCCTGTCCTCAAAGAAGCAGGAAGAGAAGAAGGAGAGCATCTCCTATGAGCTGAACGGGGCCACGACGGAAGTCACGGACTATGATGAGTATGGCAACTATAGTAAGTGCGTAATAGAACGGTGTATTGATGCTCCGAGGTTTGTATGAAACAATCGCCGGGGACGATTGCCTGCTTGAACCCGACGTCGATCACGGTAAACTGCGGCACTGATGGCATAACAAAAGGGCTGCCGTCGGCAGCCCAGTGCTATTGGATATGAATAAAGCCGCCGGAGATCGGCGGCTGTGAATTGTCTATGAGTTGTTGCCTGTGATTTCTTCCAAGGGGCGATTGATCGTTTTCATCTTGTGGCCCTTTGTTGTCTTTTCAACTGGGACAATCTCGGGCTCCGACTGCAGTCTGGCGCTCTCGGGAATGGAATCGGACCACGGCATCAGGCTGTCCAGGAATTCTGTGTCGTTGAGCCGATCCGGGTGATTTATCATCTGGGTCAGGAAGTATTCGAACCATCGGTAGGGGTTCAGCTTGTTCTGCTTCGCTGTCTCGGTAAGGCTGTAATAAACCGCCGTCATGTCAGCACCTCTTTCGGTATCGATGACGTAAAAGTTCTTCCTGCCCATTACAAAGCTTCTGCAGCCTAATTCGGCCTGGTTATTATCGAGGGGAATACTGCCGTCAGTCAGGAACTTACGAAGATACTCTTCCTCATTAAGGGCATAGCCAATGGCCTCTCCGGTCTTGGACTTGGAGAGAACCTGCTTTTGTACTTCTTTTAACCATGAGAAGAAGCTGTCTACCAAAGGCTTTATGTTTCCCAGACGCTTCTGGTAACGTTCCTCGGGAGAAAGGTCCTTCAGCAGTTTGTCCTGGTCAAAGATTTCATCGATCTTTGCCACTGCTTCAGCTGCGATGGTCTGCTTTCGATCTCCTTTCTTTGAGACTTTGACTGCATCTACAAACTTCCGACGTACGTGTGCGTAGCAGCCGGCGAAGGTCAGATCCTCCCGTTCTCTGTCAAGGACGTGGTAATCCTTGAGCCCGTCCGTCACACACACGATATGGTGGAACGTTGACAGGAATTCTCTTGGGTAGATCGTCGCTCTCGACTTCTCGTACTTGAAGATGGTGATCGGCGGTGCTGTTTCGAACTTCCCGGATCGGTAGATCCACATGTAAGCCCGTTTTCTGCCCTTGTCACTGTTGCCATGCCTGACAATGCATGGAGTTTCATCGATATTCAAAACGTGGAACTGATGCAGGAGCTCGATCATTCGGTTATACATCGGCATGCAGTACCGATCACCGACAGTAATCAGTTCGTTGCAAAGGTCGTGCGTCGAAACAAACACTTTCATGTACTGCAGCGCCTGCCAGTAACGGTGCAGCGGCATGTAATTGCCAAACTTGGCGTTGACCGCTGACGCGATAAACGAAGGTGTTACGATGCTGTTGTTCAGAAGCGTCGGTGCATGAGGGGCCTTGACGATACGTCCATCGCTGCCTTTGTAAGCCTTGAGATGATGAGTAATACACACCGCAGACGCCGGAATGATATCAACCAGGGAGTATTGTCCGTACTCCATGGTCACCCACTTGCCGTCAGGGAAGATCTTCTTCAGTTCTTCCTCCGGTATGATGTCGTCAACATCTCTGTGAACTTCGATCGCTGAGAGGTCCGCTGCCTTTTTGCCAACGTGCTTCTTGCCGTGCTGGTGGCGATCATAGCCATTAACGTGCTTTGTTGTTCCGCTTGAAGCATCGTCCTCCGGCTGGTCGGCAGTGATTTCAAGCTCGTTGACAGCGTTGGCGACGAACGAGAGCTGTCCCTCGGTCTGAAACTTCTTGGTGACACCCTTCTCGGAGGAAACGCCAAACAGCATTCCTTTGAAGTATTTCACCTGCTCGGTGAGGTTGTCGATCGCAGCATTTTTCTCGTCGATCTGCTCCTTCATCTTGCTGATGGAACTTTTCTGGAGTTTCAGAAGCGTGATCAGCTTATCTCTGCTGAGGTTTTCAATTACTTCGTCGGTAAGAAGGCCCGACGATTGGGACGACGATACTTTTTCTGCATCTATGAACTTGTCAGTCGCCATGCTGAAGGCCTCCTCTCTGACGTATTTCATCAGAGAAAAGTATAGCAAAAGTGCCCAGTTTAAGCCACTTTCGGGACTTTTGGCCTTCGTCACTATGCCGAATGAGAAAACACTAAATGCGATTTTCAGGGATGGCAGGGAACGCCCATTTACGCCGTGATACGGCGTTTTGAAGACGTACCCCTCAATGAATAGCACATGCGTCTGCCTTCGCATCCGGGATGGCGCAAGCACGAGGAAAGCCTTTCTGAGAGGCGATTTCGGGGCTTGAAATTTCTCCGTTTTGCACAAGATCTTTTATGCGACGTACGTTGGAGTTGGCCCTGCTTTCGGAGGGATTGTCTGAGCGATTGAAAATCCGCTCAGGAGCTGATGGAGTTGATCATCACTGATTTTCAGTACGTCCTCCGGTTTACGCGGCCACTGGTAGCGGCCCTGCTCAAGACGCTTGTAAAGCAGGAGAAATCCGTCACCTTCCCAGAGAAGTGCCTTGATGCGGTCACTCCGCCTGCCGCAGAACAGAAAGATCGCACCCTCGTCCATCGGGTTGAGATTGAAGTCATTCATGACCAGGGACGCCAGTCCGTTAACGCCGTACCGGAGGTCCGTGTAGCCGGCCTTGATGTAGACCGCCTTGAAACCGGTTGCATCTTTAAGCATGGATCAGTACCTCCCTGATCAAGGAGAGTATCTCGGGCGAGGCATCGTTGCTTACTTCAATCACGTCGTCTCCGTGGTGAATCCGAAGTGCTGGTGCCGGTGAAGTAGAAGACTCAACCATAGTAATAGCTGTTGTCGTCTTGTTGACGGTTGCCACAGCTGCGCTATTCGGTGTGATTTTTGCAAACCCTGATGGTGTAACTTCTAATGGTGTAGCATCTGGTGCAACATCAGACGAGGCAGGCGTGAGCTGGTCACTGTCCGGCTGTACGAGCATGACAGGATCAACATGAACGCCTTGTGCCTGAAGTTTGTTAAGGCGAGTAAGCTGATTGTAATAAGTATGAACAGAGAACCCGGAATCCCGGCACCATTGACCGACAGGTATGCCAACCAGCAGTCTCTGTTGAACAAGACCAGCCCACAAGCGGTCCTTTAAGGTAACGGTAGTTGAAGTATCTGACATAAAAAAGCCCTCCACAGTGATCACCCTGTTTGGCCAGGGGTATCTACTATCTCGGGCTCATTGTCGAATATGAATTTAGATTTGTCGTGACACCTTTTTATTACGCACTTACCAACTATACCATCAAACTTCCCGAGGGTACCACGTTCCCGCTGACGATTCCGTTTACCGTGGACGGAGAGAAGATGGACGAGACTTTTGAGAATGTCTGGTCCAGTGTTCAGATCCACGGAAAGACCTTCCAGCTTCATCTGCCGACGCTGACCTTTGTCAACGGCGGGTATGATGAGGAGATCTGCAAGGAAGATGACGGATCCAGCAGGATTCATGTGCAGAATTCCGATGCCAGCTATCCGTATGAGGTGACGTTCCACTATGAGGGCGAGGAGATCAAGTATACCTTCACGTCCGCGGACGATGTCTTTGAGATCCACGGCTACAGGGTGTCGCTGGAGCTTCCGGTCATCTACTACAACCTGGAGAAGTGCAAGGTACCGGTCTATCCGTCGGATATGAATAACAATACGTATTCGATCTGGCTGGGACAGGATCCGTTCTTCCCGTATGAGGTACAGTTCACCTACAACGGACAGAAGCAGAACGAGTGGTTCGACAGCCCGGACGATACGATTACGATCGGCGGCTACACCTTTACGGCAAGTGCATACTTCACCGGTGATGTCGTCACCCAGATGAGTCTTGAGGTTGCCGGAAAGACGGTTGTGGTCTATCCGGAGGACAAGGAGTTCACCGAGCCGGATCCGTCGTCCGTGATCATGCTTTCTGCGGTGTACTATCCGATCGAGGAAGTGGAGCTCAAGACCATTGATCTGACAAAGATCTCCCCGGTCGAGCTGACACAGGTCAGAATCAAGGACCTGTTCAAGGGCGAGACCAGGGTCTCGGATGGCCAGGAGATCTCCTACCGTGTCCACAACTACAAGAATGACGATAATGATTTCACGATCGGTACCGTCGGCGGAACGATGAATCTGTCCTCCACCACAGGCAGTTCGTATACCTGGGAGATGATCGTCGGCAAGGCGGATCAGCTCGAGACCACCAATATCCGCTATATCGTTCCGATCGAGACGACCTGGTGGGGGAACTGGCTGGAACCTACGGTCTATACGTACGGAACCGCGAACGGCGCATGGACAGCGCGCAAGATCGAATCTACCTACACCTACACCGGCAGCTCCAGTCACTCTCTGGAGTACTATTTCAAAAACATCGACCGTACGGGGACGGTGCCGTATCTGAAGTTTGCGGTCAATACCACGGACTATAACGCCGTTTCGAGTCTGAAGGTCTATGCGGGATCGTATACCAGTGCCCAGGAAGCACAGAGCAAGGGCGAGGACATCACGGACAGACTCCTCAATGCCAACATGGCAAATCCGCAGAGCGGCTATGCCATGAGCTGGATCAACACGAAGGATGTGACGTTCGTCTCGTACAATGAGGCGGGAAATGTCACGGGCTGCCTGCCGGTCAACCTGGAGCTTTACAGCTACACGAACATTGATTCGTATACGAAGGGGGATAAATCGCCGACGATTTATCCGGAGTATCCCTGCATTTACGACACGGATACGGAAAGCTACCATGAAGCAGCATACGATTATGATCCCGACAAGAAGGACGGGATCATCTATCGCAAGTATTATACCTACAAGGAATATGCCTACGATGCCGAGATGACATGGGGGATCAGCGAGGGTTCCGACACAAAGATCAAGGCAGTCTACGTCGGCAACTATGACACCATCGAAAGCGCAAAGGCAGCCGGTGCTCAGGACATCACGGAGCAGGCAACGGCTTCAAACGATGCAGATCGCTACAAGGCCATCTTCAAGGACGGCGTGACCTTCTCCGTCTTTGCAACGGACGATGAAGAGACACTTGCTCCGGTTGTCTTCAAGTACAACATCAGCACGCAGCAGGGTGACAAGTCCCATTACTCCGACTACGCCGAGGTTCCGTTCACGGGTCTGAACGGCGCAGACGGAAAGCCCGTCGACTGCTGGTTTGCAGATGAGTATGATGATTCCTATGCCGAGGGCAATTTCGTCACCTTCTTCGTGGCGGACGGCACGGATCTGAGCCATCTGGCTCCGACCTTCCTGGCTGGCACCGGCATCAACTTCTACAGAAGCGGCAGCAGCCAGCCCATCAAGTCCGGCGAGGACTATGCGGACTTCTCTCACGGTGCGGTGCAGTACACGTCTTCTGCAAGAAGCGGTGAGAACGCAAAGAACTACTGGGTACAGGTTGAAAAGGCAAGTGCCGGACAGCAGCTGTTCGTTACGAGCCTGCAGGATCCGAGTGCGAATACCACGACGAAGGACGGTGTCGTGTATTCGACGCGTGAGGTCATGTTCGACCGCCTGCACTACAACAGACACAACATCTTCGTCGCCAATATCGGCACGGAGAGCATTCCGAACCTGAAGGTTGAGCTGCAGGATTCGACAACTCTCGAACTCGATTCCTTCTTCACCCTCAAGGGCAACAACCAGCTGGAAGGATTCAATGAGCTGGCAACGACAGACCAGGAACTGTACGGCGAGACCAGAGCGAAGAACTTTGCGACGGTCAAGCTCAGAATCAAGGACGGCGTCACGGCAGGCGATGCAAACGGCAAGCTTGTCTTCAGTTCCAACGGCAGGACACTGCTTGTCCTGACCCTGACCGGTGCCATCGGCAACCCGCAGATCATTACGGATACGATCCCGACAGCTGTCAAGTACGTGCCTTACGGCACCATGATCCAGAACAACAACAAGTACAGCCGCAACAAGGTTTCCTACAAGCTGTACTACGGCAAGCTTCCGGAAGGCGTGGAACTCAAGCCGAACGGAGAGATTTACGGCGTTCCGAAGGAAAGCGGCCAATTTGATTTCTATGTCCAGATGCACAATACCATGGGCGGATTCTCCGACTCCTACAAGGAGTTTACGCTGAACGTCCTGGACAACACGGACGAGAACGTCGACAATGCAACGGATCCGGATTACTACCTGATCGATCGTATCGGCGATACGGTCAATGACAACAAGGATCGTACGCTTCGTTCGAACGGTGTTCTCGAGGAGTACAAGGCAGTCTACCTCGACGGTGAAAAGCTCACCGAGAATGAGGACTACGATGCAACGAGCGGCAGTACGAGAATCACGCTGAAGAAGCAGACGCTGCAGAAAGCCGGCGAGGGCAGACATACCATCGCAGTGGAGTTCCGTCAGAACAAGAGCGCATCTTCCGCAAACAAGGAAGAGGGCGACCTGAAGAAGGCGGCTCAGAACTTCAGCGTCAGGCACGTGGAAAGCTCCAGCTCGGACAACAATTCGAATTCGAATTCGAGCTCCAGCAGCAGCTCCAGCTCCAGCAGTTCGAGCAGCACCAGTACGACAGCATCTGCATCGTCCAACAAAAAGACCGATGCGGCAAAGCCGGCTGCTCAGGACACGACGGCAGCACCTGTCGATACGACAGCACAGCAGCCTGCTGTGACGGCAACGACGACAACGAATCCCAGAATCACGGAGCCTGTGGTCTATACCATCCGCAAGGGCGACAGCTTAAGCAGGATTGCAAAAAGGTACTACGGTGACAGGAAGTACTGGGAGAACATCTTCGCCCAGAACAGAGACGTCATCAGGAACGCAAACCGGATCTATCCGAAGATGAAGATCAAGCTCTATGCGATCGATCTTGGTGACGGCACATACCTTGTTCCCACAAAGAACGGCGGTGAGATCGTAGCGGCAGTGCAGACTGCAACCGATACGACCGATACCACAGGAACGACGGATACGACGAAACCGGAGTCCACTCCGCCAGAGGGTGAGACCTACACCGTAAAGAGCGGGGATACCCTCATGAAGATCGCAAAGAAGCTCCTTGGGAACCGCAATCAGTGGAAGAAGCTCTACGAAGCCAACAAGAAGAAGATCAAGGATCCGAACAAGATCTATCCGGGACAGAAACTGGATATTCCTCAGTAACCGGATAAGGGGTTAAACCGGATACAGATCTACGTTCTGACCGTCCGTCTGCAGTGTCATAACTGCGGACGGGCGGTTTTCTGTACTCTTTTAAAGGGATCTCTGCAGGGGGGTGGCACCTCGAAAAAAAGATGCGCCACTCTACAGCGTGCACAGGCCTCCTGCTAAAATGATTTCAGATCTGCTGACTGAAAAATAAGCTAACGGACAGGCAGTGATAAGGAAGCTGCGGAAAGCCGGGCAGGCCGGAAAAGAAGAGAGATCAGAAAAAAGGCGATTCTGATAATAGAGATATACCAGAGCACAGATGAGGGAGAGAGGAACAGACGTGGACGAGTTTTACAGGCGTTCCGAATTTGCGGATTATGACGGGATCCAGGTCCTGAGTGAAAAAGGGGGACTCGGGGATATCTTCATCGGCCACAAGATCGGTCTTGACGTGCAGGTGGTCATCAAGAGGACAAAACAGACGAGGTTTCATGTCATCGATCAGGAGCAGGAGGCGAATATCCTCAAGAACCTGAAGCACCAGTACCTGCCGCGTATCTACGACATGATCGTCTCCGGGGATGGCTTTGTCTATACGGTCATGGATTTCATTCCGGGGACGGATCTGCAGCGGTATGTGGCAGAGCACGGCCCTGTGGACGAGAAGAGGGCGATGCGCTGGGCAAAGCAGCTGTGCGAGGTGGTGCAGTATCTGCATAATCAGAAGCCTCCGATCATCCACTGCGATATCAAGCCTGCAAACGTGATGATCACCCCGGACGACAATATCTGTCTCATCGACTTCAATACTTCCGTGCTCGAGGGAACGGAGGGGGTGCGCGCGGTCTCGAACGGGTATGCGGCCCCGGAGCAGTATGTGACGCCGGGAGACATCGCAGGGGAGCAGGTGCAGGCAACGGCTCCTGCCCCAAGGCTGAATGTGTTTGCAAACCTTCCTGTCGGAAAGGACAGGACGGGAGAGGTGGCTCCGGATCAGGAGACCCTCGTCATGCCGGAAGGGGCAGGACCTTATGGATCAGGACCGGACGGCGCAGGGCAGAGCGATGCGGGAGCGGACGGTACAGGAGACAGGAGAGGGACCGGACGGGCAACCTATCGAAGCTTTTCGGTGAGCTCCGGTGTGACGGGCAGAGCGGGCGGTTTTGGCGCGATTTCGCCCTGTACGGACGTTTATGCGATCGGAGCCACCCTCTACTATATGGTCACCGGAATACGCCCGGAAAAGGCTCTGGACGAGCCGGTTCCGGTATCGGAGCGGGACCCTGCGATCTCGGCCTCCTTCCAGAGAGTCATTGAGCGCGCGATGTCCCGGGGACCCGCGGAGCGGTTCCCGGACGCGGTACAGATGCTGCATGCGCTCGATGATGCGACGGAGATCGATACGGGACTTCGGAGTCTCAAGAGAGCGCATCTTGTGACGGTTCTGCTGCTGGTCCTTCTTTGGGCGGCAGGGACTGCGTTTCTTACCTTCGGCATCCTGTCGATGCAGAGGGAGAGTGATACCGCGTATCTGTCCTGTATCGCAGACGGAGACAATGCCCTGGAGAGCGGTGATTATCAGAAAGCAGAGGACGCCTATAACAGGGCGATCGGGATGAAGCCGGAGAGACTGCAGGGGTATCTGCAGACCGCCTACCTGGACTACTACCGGGGACAGTATCAGATGGCCATCGATACCCTGGAATCGGTACAGGCATCGGATGTGATCCAGACAAAGACGTTATCGGACGAGGACCTTGCTTCCATCCACTATGTCGAAGGCACCTGCTACTACGAGATGGGGGACTATGAGAATGCCATCACCCAGGAGAAGAAAGCCCTCAGTGTCGATTCCGACAACACCGATGCCCTGCTGCGTCTTGCCATGGCACAGGCGGGCAGCGGGGATACGAAGACGGCACGGGAGACCATCGACAGGCTTGAGAGCGCCGGAGGCGATGAGGCGCAGTGCAGCGTGATCCTTGCGGAGATCGAGAGCCGGGAAGGGGACAGCGCGGCGGCACATGAGGCGTATCAGAAGGCGATCAGCCAGACAGACGATGACGATCTCCTGCAGCATGCATGCCTCGGAGAGGCACAGCTCTACGAGGAGAGCAAAGACTACGAGAAGGAGGCAGGGCTTCTCGAGGATGCAGTAAGCCGCCTGCCGGAGAGTACCTCCCTTGTCATACGTCAGAGACTTGCACAGACCTACAGCCTGATTGCGGGGGAGAATGCGGACAGGGATCCGGATACAGCGAAGGGTTATTATCAGAAGGCGGCGGATCTCTACGAGGAGATGGCATCGGACGGGACGCAGAGCATCGTCACGATGCTGAACCTTGCGTCGGCTAAGGAAGGTCTGGGAGATGTCAAAGGAGCCCTGGAGGCCCTGACAGAGGCGGAAGAGGAGTATCCGTATGACTATCGTGTGGACATGCGTCTGTCCTACCTGTATGCAACCCACCACGGGGAGATCGGATCCGATGCGGAGGACTTTGCAAAGTCCGGAACCTGGTATGAATCAGCATCGGAAAAGTATCAGCAGATGCTTGCAAACGGAGGCAGTGAGGACACGGACATGATCAACCTCAAGAACCTCATGCAGCAGCTGAAGGATGCGAACCTCATCGAATGAACCGGATCGAAGCAGAACAGGGAAAATAAGAAAAACCTGAGACGAGTCCGGATCAGGCAAAGCAGGGAAGACAAAGAAGACAAAGATAAAGATACGGAAGAAAAAGATTGGATTGAAAAAGATACCGGGGAAAAGAAAGAAAAAGAAAAGACCAGAAAGAGACGGAGGCGGACAATGACAGGCTTATCGACAGGGATGATTCTTCTGATCATCGGGGTTCTTCTGCTGATGCTGGCGTTCATACTCACGATAGTCACGGGGCGAAGCTACCACAGAAAGGAAAAGGAACTGAAGGACAGGATCTGGAACGAGTACAGGTAGAAATACCTGTGATGGTACCGGCAGGCAGCAGATAGAGAGCAGGACCAGGGAAAAAGGACAAGGGCAGGACAAAAGCGAGGCTCTGAAGGGAGCAGGGAGAACCGGATGAAAACAATGCAGAAGAAGAAAATGGCGGTGGTGCTGCTCTTGGCTGCAGCGGCGGTAATGGTCGTGCTGTTCCTGACGATCGGATCGTCAGGAAAACGATTGGAACGGCAGCTGGCACTGGGGCAGAAGTACCTTGATGCAGCGGACTATGAACAGGCGATTGCGGCCTTTCAGAAGGCCATTGATCTGAATCCGGAGAGTCCGGACGCATACCTTGGCCTTGCCGGGGCGTACCGTGCAACGGATCAGAACATCCTGGCGTATCAGACACTGCTGGACGGTGTCACGGCATTAAAGAGCAGTGCGGCCGGTGAGACGGCTGCAGCAGGAAATGCAGATGATCCGTCACAGTCCCGGCTGGAGGAACAGCTCAGGATCTGTCAGCTGGATCTTCGGCCGGACTACGTGACCAGTTACGATCCGGAAGATCTTTCGGAGAAAGGAACAGGACCCTTTGCGGATGCGTCCACCGTACCGTCCGTCAATGTCGGCAACTATGCCAGTAATCCGTATCTGTGTTTTCAGCTTCCGCTTTTTGATGGGGAATACAGCTACACCCTGAATGAGGACGGTTTTGTAACAAGGATCGAAATGCCGGGGAATTCCAATATCTACGGTTACGGTGAACCCACGGTCCGGGAGATTTCCTATGACGGGAACGGGAATCCGACAAAGGCTGTGGATACGGTATCCGATATGGACTCGTATCTCAGCGAGTATGTGTTCAGCTATGACGGGGACGGCAGGCTGTCAGCTATTGAGAAAACGTTCGACGGACAAAGTTTCACGCTCGGATTGAGCTATGATGCGGACGGGAGGCTTGCGACGGTTACCCTGGGCGGAGGTAGCACGGTCGCGACGTTTTCGTATGATGAGGACGGACGCTTTACGGAGGGACTCTCAAATGATGGCGGAGGCCGGTTTTTCTATGATTCCAACGGTTTTGTCAGAGAGTCCATCCACTATCAGACGGATTCTGATCTGCAGATCGTAGGACCAGTCGATTACGGTGTCTATCACTATCCGGACGAAATACAGCCCCTGCTTGGCGAGTATACGACACAGTTCCCGGACCTGCAGCAGTAAGGGATGAAATGAACGTAAGGTGCGGACTCAGAATATGCTGATGGAACCGGATATCCATTCGAGATGGGAGTAGCTGCCACCCGCAGGGAGCTTCTGAGGAATTTGAAGCAGATACGACGGGCCGAACGGATCTTCTATGATCGGAAACGTTATGATTGGCGTTAATGACAGCAATTTGGACAATTTTATTACCATCTTTATCTGTTTTTGATTTGCACAGATGCAGCATGACGGGTTATAATTTCACGCGGATGCTGAAAGGTAGATGAAAATAGTACAGCATCACAAGGAGAGGGAGAGCTAGATTAGATGCAGGAGAAAGGAACACAGCAGGTGCAGAATAACCAGGTACCTTCCCAGGATGATGAAGTTGAGATCGACTTAGGTGAGATCTTTGGTCTGCTGGTGCATTGGATCTGGCTGATCCTGCTGGTGGGAGCTGCCTTTGCGGTCGTGACCTATTCGATCTGCAGGTTTGTATTGCCGGAGCAGTTTCAGTCGACGACGAGTGTATACATCCTGGATAAGTCGGACAGCGGGAATAACAGTTCCACGACCTATTCGGATCTGCAGGTGGGAACACAGCTCACCAATGACTATGCGGAGATCATCAAGTCCCGCTCGGTCGTTGAAGCAGTCATTACAAATCTGGGAGTTGATGAAGATTACGAATCGCTTTCCAGGAAAATTGATGTGACGACGCCGACTGATACGCGAATGGTGACGATCACGGTTACCGATAATGATCCGTCCATGGCACAGAAGATCGCAAACGAGGTCCGGGATCAGGCAACAAAGCAGATCACCTCTGTCATGGCCATTGATGCCGTGAACGTGGTGGATCAGGCAAATCTCCCGACAGAGAAATCTGCTCCTCACAATACCCGTGATGCGGCAGTCGCAGCCATTATCGGCATGCTGGTGGTTGCCATTATTCTGATTGTGCGGTATCTGATGGATGATACCATCAAGACCAGTGAGGATATTGAAAAGTATCTGGGTCTGCCGACACTTGCTCTTGTCCCGATGGATGAGGCAATCGAGGTAAAATCCGTGGAACATACGGCAAAGCAGGGGAAGCGCAAGCGCCCTGCGGCACCGAAGAAGAAAGCTCCCGAGGTCAGAGAGACCAAAGCACTCAGGGAGCCGAAGGAGAAGAAGCGTCCTGCACTGCGGTCATCCGCTGCAGAAACTCATGATACGGATTCCTATGAAGAGGACAGCTACGATATCTTTGATATCGACGTGGAGTCCGATGAGAGTGAGGAGGGGAAAGACTGATGCAGAATGTAACACTCCGGCATGTAGACTTGAGCTTCCGCACGAAAGAGGCCTATAAGACACTCCGCAGCAATATTGAGTTCTGCGGTTCCGATATCCGTGTGATTTCGGTTACGTCTTGCATTCCCAATGAGGGAAAGTCACAGGTTTCCTTTGCGGTCGCCCAGAGCTTTGCCGAGGCAGGGCGGAGGGTGCTGATGGTGGATGCGGACCTTCGAAAGTCCGTCATGAAGGAGCACCTGACAAGGGCACGTGTCCGTTACGGACTGACCAATTACCTGGTTGGTCAGTGCAGTCTGGATGAATGCACCTGTGAAACCGATCAGTCCGGCATGTATATGATTCTCGCGGGTCCGAGTACTCCGACACCGTCGGAGCTGCTCTCGGGACCGAAGTTCCAGGAACTGATTGAAGAGAGTAGGAAGCAATATGACTATGTCATTATCGACACCACGCCGATCGGATCCGTCATTGACGGAGCTGTGGTTGGCAAACAGTGCGATGGTACAATCCTGAACATCGGCTGTGCAGCGGTATCGTACCGCTTTGCGCAGGACGTGGTGGAACAGCTCAAGGTTGCCGGCTGCAAGATCCTCGGCTGTGTGCTCAACAAGGTTGAGATGAGCGAGGGCTCCGCATACGGCAAGTACTATGGAAAGTATTACGGTAAGTACTACGGGAAATATTACGGAAAGTACTACGGGAACTACGAAGAAGAACAGAATCAGAACGGACGCAGCTGAGTGAGGGACGCAGACGACAGAGAGATAACCCTGGACGAGGTCCAGGCACCGTACAGCATTGATATGCACTGTCACATCATGCCGGGCGTGGATGACGGGTCGAAAGGCCGGGATATGTCCATAGGCATGATGCATGTGGCATATGATAGCGGTATCCGCGCCATGATCTGCACGCCTCATAATAAGGTGTATCTGCACTGTGCTTCGATGGAAGGCATCACACGTCGCGTTCAGTGGCTCAATGAGACGGCACAGGCCGAGGGGTTGGATATGACGTTCTACCCCGGGAATGAGCTGATGTTTGATTCCACGCTGCCGGACCGCATTGCGGACGGCAAGGTGAGGTCTCTTGCAGACAGCCGGTATGTCCTCGTCGAGTTCATGCCGGAGACGCCCTATGAGGAGATCGTAGGGGATTTAAGAGCGGTTCAGTACGAAGGCGTTGATGTGGTTCTCGCTCATTGTGAGCGCTACCAGTGCCTTGTGACCGGAAAGATGTCCAGAACGGAAGACCTTCTTCGATACGGGATTCTGCTGCAGGTCAATGCTTCAGACGTCGAAAAGAAGATGTTTCGACCGGATACACGGTATGTGAATGAACTTCTGAAGGAACAGTATGTTTCCTTTGTTTCGACCGACTGCCACCGTGTAGAAGGAGAACGGGCTCCGCATATGGCGGAGGCGAAGAAGTATCTGGAAAGGAAGTACGATCCGGATTACGTGGATCGGATTACGAGACGCAATGCCCTGCATCTCATCAGAGATGAGGAGATCAGGCTGTAGATAAATCAAATAGGAAGACAGATCAGTAACAGACAGTACTTCTCAATGGGAGAACAGAGAGAAATCTGGGAGGAGTGGATGACAGGATCGTGAATCGCAATACAGCATTTCATCAAAGCGTGGCAGACCCTGTGGATCACTGTGAGTAAGAGCAGCCCGGGGTTACCTGAACTGCTCTTTATTTTTGGTTGCTCTACCTCCCTGAACAACCACAGATGGGAAGCGGTTGTGGGTAGGAAAGGGCAGAGATGGATGCTATACTTGACACAGAGCTGAAAGAAATAGAGGAAGCTCTGCCAAATACATATGAATCCTGAGTGTAAATACAACCTCTATCAAGTGGACACGCAGAGCCTTTCAATAGTGTAAAACGGCATGTATCCTGAGTGCAAGTACGAAGGCAAAGTGCTACAAAGCCTTATAAATCAAGGCTTTCCGGGTTTTGACCTTGGAAAACAGGAAATAGTGTTAATAAGCAACGGTATCCTGAGTGCAAGTACCGAAGTGGAGATGCAAGGGTATAAAAATAACAAAAAACAGGATGAATCCTGAGTAAAGATACACAGAAGGATACGTATTCAAAGAATTGTATAGCAAGCGCGCTTTGATCGTGCTGATCAAATGATTGCAGCAAGGGAGTAGATGGAAGAGAAAATTTCCTGGCACTCCCTTTTATTTGCTAGTGTAGCGTCTCAATCATTTCTTAAACTATGTAATGCTACATAATACTAATACATTGACATTGAAGGACATCTCATATAAACTAATATTAGCGTT
>OMXP01000066.1 GCA_900315055.1 uncultured Lachnospiraceae bacterium | reverse complement strand
GAATTTTATTTCTGAAGTATGTTGTGTTCTCTGGCCTTAACAGTCAGAATCCCAATCCGCTGGCCTGCTGTTACCGGTTTTGGGCGGATTTAAGTCTGTTTCTTCCTAATCTAAATCAGTCCCGGATCCCTAGTCCAGGAAGTACCGGTCCGCATCCGGAAATGCAGGGCTTGCATATCTCTCCCAGCCAAGGACCTCCCCCGCATAGTCTGCGATCTTCTCCGCGGCAAGACGGTGCGTCAGGGGACTCGGGTGCTGCCCGCAGCCGATGCCCTCCTCTGCAGGGTTCATGAGGGGCAGCTCAAGGAAATCCGATCCCGTGTACCCCGCCGCATACCGGCAGGCCTCCATGAGCTGCTGATCCATCATGCCGTACAGCACAAGGACCCTCGCTCCGGTGTAGAACTTCCTGACATCATTTATGAGGTCGATGTACCGCCTGACGAAGTGCTGCTCTCTTACGCTGATGCCCCTAGTAAAGGACACGTCGTTGGTCCCGAGGTAGATGACAACGAGCTGCGGCAGGAACGGCGTTACTCCCGGCTCCTTCTCATAGCGCCGCTCAAGGGTCGTGTACTCATAGTCCCCGAGGGGCTGTTTCCAGCCGTGGGATCTGAGGTAGAGCTTTGCCGCCTTCTCCGTGTTCTTGTCGACATACGGGAAGAGGGAGAGCATGAGGTCATTCGTATCCGGGATATCCGTCTCCGGCGGAATCCAGCGGGAGATGAGTCCTCCTCCGCTCTCGCAGAAGTACTCGCCCTGAGCTCCCAGGATCGCCGCACTCTGCCAGGCATAGCTCTTGGTGACGTCTTCATCAACAGTAGAGAACTGATAAGTGGCCGGGTTCTCATTCGGATCCCAGGTCCTTGCAGCCCCGTATCCCGCGCACTGGGAGTCCCCGATAAAGAGGATCTGCCGCCCGTACTCCGGGGTGGGATAGAGAGGTGCGTCCGCCTCAAGGACCGAGAGGGCGACCTTGTCATATTGGGACTCGGTAAGCTTCTCGATCCGGACCCTCAGGTGCTTGTGCTCGGGGTTGCTCACGATCTCATAGGTGTGCACGTCCCGTCGTACCGGGATCTTCTTTGCCGCCTCATACGGTCCCTTCGGGCAGGGCTGAATCCGGATCGGGGCGTGGTGCACCACTTCTCCGTTTTCTTCCCCTTCGTTTTCTCCATGCTCTTTCCGGCCTTCCGGCTCCGATCCTTCCCCGTTACCGTTTTCTTCGGTCCTTTCGGGTTCCTTTTCCGTTACCGGCTGCCCGTCATCCCCGTACTCCGTGACGAAGACACCGAGCTGTGCTGCGCAGACGCCTGAGAGCTCAAAGGAGATCCCGAGGATCTGTGCCCGCACCTGTCCCGCATCGGTGTCGAATTCGACACCGGACCCGGACTCTCCGAGGAACAGTGCCCCCGCGATCGGAATTGTGCGCCCGAAGAGGCGCATATGTTCCGGGGTACAATCGAAATTGTTCATCATACTCT
This sequence comes from uncultured Lachnospiraceae bacterium, assembly GCA_900315055.1. Taxonomy (GTDB): domain Bacteria; phylum Bacillota; class Clostridia; order Lachnospirales; family Lachnospiraceae; genus CAG-791. The sequence goes on along the minus strand of OMXP01000066.1, from coordinate 14,880 downwards.
GGCTTTCTATCTCCTGGCTTACTGCCCGGATTCACTTTCCGTGGAGCTTTCCGTTGCCGCTTCCGTTGAATCCTCCGTGGACGACTCTGCCTGATCCAGTGCGCTGGGGTAGGTCTTTCCGTCGATGAGACCCTGCACCACTTCCTGTGCCTTCTCGAGCTGGTTGTCGGTGCCATCCTTCAGGTAGGCGTCGCTGTCAAACTCCACCTCGACATCCGGTGTGATGCCGGTGCCCTGGATGCTTCGTCCGCCCCTTGTAAAGTACGCCGCCGTGGTCAGCTTGACCGCACTGCCGTCGGTGAGCTGTCCCAGGGTCTGGACAATGCCCTTGCCGTAGGTCGTGGTACCCACGATGACACCGATCCCGGAATCCTGCACCGCACCGGTCAGGATCTCGGACGCACTCGCGCTGTTGCCGTTGACAAGGACAACGAGCGGGATCCTGATCTCATCCCTGCCGTCCGCCGTATAGTCCGTCTCCTTCCCGGAGACGTCCTTCATGTAGAACACAAGGCCCTTCGGCAGCAGTTCATTTGCCACCGCCGTGACCACCTTCACATCACCGCCCGGGTTGTCCCGAAGGTCGATGATCAGTCCCCTGATGTTCTGGTCGTAGAGATCCTGCAGGTTCTGCTGGAACTGATCCGTGGTCACCGTGTCGAACTCGGCGATTGCAAGGTAGCCGATATCGTTTTCGAGGACCTTCGATGTCACCTCCGGGGTCTCAATCGTGCCCCTCGTGACCTCGATGTCGAGGTACTCCGCCTCCGTGGAGCGTGCCACGGTCAGGGTGACGGTAGTACCGTCCTCGCCCCGCACCTTGCTCACCACGGTGTCGAGATCCATGCCATCCGTGGACTCCCCGTCGATCTTGACGATGACATCGCCCCCCTTAAGGCCTGCCTTTTCTGCCGGGGAATTGTCCATGACCTTTGCGATGCAGGGATATCCCGTCCCCTTGTCGGTGGACAGGTACGCCCCGATCCCGCTGTAGGAGCCGGAGAGCGACTCCTGCAGGTCCTTGTACTCAGTCTGTGTGTAGTAGACGGAGTAGGGATCATTCAAAGACTCCACAAGGCCCTTGTAGAGGTTCTCCTGCCGGTTCTCATTCGAGGTGTCCGCCTCGTTGTAGTTGTAGTAATACCCGTCCATCATGGCCGACAGGGAGGCGAGCTTTTTCACCACCGACGTGGTGATGAGTCCTCCCGAGATCAGGGAGAGACAAAGACCCGCGACGACCACCCCCACGATGATGCCGGCGATAAATCCCGGCAGGAACCAGATGGGGCTTCTCTTTACCTTCTGCTTCTGCGGGGCGGCCGGTGTCCCGCTGCTTTGCTGTACCTGAACGTCTGTTGTCTGATTTTCCATGCTTTGCAGTCCTTTCAGCCCCCTCAGACCTAAGACAACATTTCAAACATTCTCTTACATCATTCTCTGTTCATCATGCCTGCAGAATTACAGATAATCCCACGGGCTGACATACGCACCGCCGGAGCGCACCGAGAAGTGCAGGTGCGGGCCGGTGGAGGCTCCGGTGGAGCCGACCTCCGCGATCTTCTGCCCGGCACTGACCTCGTCTCCCTCGGAGACGCAGAGCTTCGAGCAGTGCATGTAGACGGTATAGAGACCGTCTCCGTGACTGATCATCACGTAGTTGCCCATTGAACTGCTGTACGATGCCGATACCACGGTGCCGGACGCCGCTGCAACGATGGTTGCGCCGTAGGACGCCGCGATATCAATCCCGCTGTGGAACTTCGTCGTCCCGTAGATCGGGTGCACGCGGTAGCCGTACTCCGAGGAGACGATATTGCAGGAGGGGCAGGGCCAGGTGAACGGCCCGACGCCGGACAGGTCGATGTACTCATAGCCGGACGAGGACGAGCTGGTCGTCGTCGTGGTTGTCGTTGTCGACACCGCGGTACTGGACGCTTCACTCGATGCCTCGCTCGATGCTTCACTGCTTGCAGTCGCTGTACTCTCCGAGTTGGATTCTGTACTGTTCTCCGTACTGGATTCCGTACTGCTCTCCTCGCTGCTTCCCTCCGAGCTGTTCTCCGTCTGCTCTTCCTGCTGCTTCTTTGCCTCTTCCTCGGCCTTTCTTGCTGCTTCTTCGCTTGCTGCCTTCGCCGCAGCTTCACTTGCTTCTCTTGCTGCCTTTTCGCTGGCTTCCCTTGCTGCCTGCTCGCTTGCCGCCTTTGCCGCGGCCTCCTCGGCCTGTTTCTTTAATTCTGCCTTCTCGTTTGCCACCTGCTGTTCGAGGCTCTGGATGGTGCTGTTGGCATCATTTGCCTGGGACTGCAGCTGTGCAAGGACGGTCTGGTTCGAATCGATGGATTCCAGGATCGCATTCAGCTGATCGGACTTTTGCTGATACATGTCGGTCAGGCTCTCCTGCTCCTGCTCGACGCTCTCCTTCTGGAGGGAGAGGGTGTTCTGCTCCTCCAAGAGCTGCTGCTTTGTCAGCTGCACGAGCTGCACCTGGTCCTTGTACTCCTGGAGCATGTTGGTGTCGTAGTCGGAGAGCATCTCCACATAGGTGGTGCGGTTCAGGAAGTCGGAGAAGTTTGCGGCCTTTAATAGGATATCGATGTAGTACCCGTTTCCGTTCTCGTACAGGGTCTTGATGCGCTCCTTCATGGCCTCGTACTGGGAGTCCTGCTTCTGCTGGGCCTCCTCGAGCTCCACCTCGGTGTTTGCGATGTCGTTCTGCTTGTCATCGATCTGGCTCTGGAGGTCGGAGAGCTGCTGCTCCTTCTCGGAGATCTGCGCGTCCACCTCGGCAATCGACGCCGACAGGTTGCTCTCATCAATCGAGAGCTGGTTTCCCGTCGCCTGCGCCGCCGCGATCTGACCTGAGAGCTGTGCCTGCTGCGCCTTTGCGTCCTCAATCGCCTGTTCCTTCTGCTGGATGCTGTTGTTCGTATAGGTCTCATCAGCCTGCACGGGAAGGCTAAGTCTCCCCGGCATTGCCGGCAGCATGGTCACTCCAAGCGCCCCGCACAGGGCAAAAAGCAGTGCGCGCCTTCGCGCGCACCGCTTGCCGGATTTCATTCTCTGGTTTTTTCTGTGCTTTTGCACCTCAGACATGCAGATGCTTCCTTATCGTCATGGTACTTCCGATGAATCCGATGCCGACGCCGAGAATCAGGATAATCGGAATCAGCCTCGAAAAGATTACGCCGCGGGAGACAAAGGAGAGGATATTGGAGAGGATGGGGAACTTCTCCAGGATCCAGGTGATCGCCCGTCCGTAGAGCACGTACAGGACAACGAGCGGGACGAGGGATCCCACAAGGCCGATCAGCATGCCCTCGAAGACGTAGGGGGCACGGACAAAGAAGTCCGTCGCGCCGATGTACTTCATGATCTCGATCTCATCCTTGTGGTTGATGATGCCGGTGGCGACCGTGTTCGAGATCAGGAAGATCGAGACCACGAACAGGATCGCGATGATCACGGCGGAGATATACCCGATGAGGCGGTTCGCGCCGGTCAGGGCATCCGCCGTGACATCCGAGCGGTTGACCTGCCGCACGTAGTCGTAGTTGTCCTCAATGAACGAGACGAGGGAATCCTGCTGCGAGACATCTGCGAGCGTCACCTCCAGGTTTTCGGAGCTCGCGAGCGGGTTCTCGGTGAAGGTCTGCGCATCCTCCTCGGTCAGGTTCTCCTTGACGAAGTCCTTCCAGGCCTGATCCCCGGAGATGTAGGTCACGTCCTTGACCTCGGGGCGCTCTTTCAGGTCGATCTGCAGCTGCGAGATCTGATTCTCGGTCGTCCCCTCGTTGAAGAACACCGTGATCTGCACGTTCTGCTCGGCGGAATGGAGCATGTTCGAGAAGTTCGTGATCACCGCGTAGAACAGCCCGAACAGGAACAGACAGGACGCTATGGTCGCAATCGAGGCCAGCGTGTAGCCCTTGTTGCGAAACATGTTTTTGATGCCCTGTCCCAGTGAATAGAAAAATGCCTTAATTTTCATAATATCCGTAGTCGTCCGCGTCGACGTCCTGTACCATCTGGTAGTCGTTCTCGAGCATCTGCTCCTCATTATTATCCAGGTCTTCCAGGGGATTGTCGCGGATGATCTCCCCCTGCTTCATCTCGATAACGCGCCTGTGCATGCGCTCGACGATCGTGCGGTCATGGGTGACGACCACGACGGTCGTGCCGTAGACGCGGTTTGCCTGCTCGATGAGCTGCATGATCTCCCAGGCCGTCTCGGCATCGAGATTGCCGGTCGGCTCATCGGCAAGAAGAATATACGGCTTGTTCACGAGGGCTCTTGCAAGGGCGACTCTCTGCTGCTCGCCGCCGGAGAGCTTCGTCACGTTTCTCTTGTACTTGTCCGCCATGCCCACCATGTCGAGCATCTGGGTCACGTTCCGGCGGATCTTCTGGCTGGGCACCTCGATGATTCGCTGCGCAAAGGCGACGTTCTCATAGACGTTCCGGTCCGTGAGAAGACGGAAGTCCTGGAACACGACACCAAGGTTCCTGCGGAACTTCGGGATCCTGCTGTGGCTGATGCGGTTCAGGTTGTAGCCAAGGACGTTCACGGAGCCGCTTGTCGGCTCGAGTTCCCGCATGATCATCTTGAGGAGGGTTGACTTGCCGGATCCCGTCTCGCCGGTAATAAAGACAAACTCGCCCTCCCGGACCTCGAAGTTCACATGGCTTACCGCCGGTGCCTCCCGGGAGTACTGCTTGCTCACATTTTTGAGGGAGATCACGACCTCGCCCTGCTCGGGCGTCATCGGGTGGTCCCCGCCATTGTCATAAAATTCCATTCTATTCCTGTTCCTTGTACTTCATGTACTTCATTACCATGATGGCGATCTTGAAGGTGATCGCATCATCAAAGACCCGAAGGTCGAGTCCCGTCGCCTTCTGCAGCTTGTCCAGCCGGTACACCAGGGTGTTGCGGTGGATGAACAGCTGTCTTGACGTCTCGGAGACATTCAGGTTGTTGTCAAAGAAGCGGTTGATGGTCTCCAGAAGCTCCGAGTCAAGCTCCTTCTCGATGTCCACATCGCCGAAGACCTCGCTGATGAACATGCGGCAGAGCGGGATCGGGAGCTGATAGATGAGCCGTCCGATACCGAGGCGTGCATAGGCGATGACGCGCCTGTCCTCAAAGAAGATCCTGCCGACCTCAAGGGCCATCTGGGCTTCCTTGTAGGACTTGCTGACGTTCTTTAGCTCCATCGACTTCGTGCCGTAGGCAACCCGCGCCTTTTCGTACCCGTTGTCCCCAAGGTAGGTCAGAAGATCCTGTGCGAAGCGGTCGAGCTGCTCCGTCCCCGCGGTGACATCGCGCACCACGACGGCATTCTCCGTCTCCACCGACGTCACAAAGTCCGTTGCCGTAAGCTCCGGGAATTCATGAAGGAGCGCGGTCACATCGCGGCCGCTCTCGTCCCGGCTTCCCGTCTCGACGACAAGCACCACGCGGGGCGCGTTGTTGACGATGTGCAGGCGCTTTGCCTTTTCATAGATATCGACAAGGAGCAGGTTGTCGAGGATCAGGTTCTTCATGAACCCGTCCCGGTCGAGCTTTTCGTGGTAGGCCTCGACAAGCTCTGAAATCTGCAGCGCCGCCATGCGGCCGACCAGGATCGCATTGTCCTTCATCCCGCGGATCACGAGAATGTACTGAAGCTTTCCCTCGTCAAAGACCTTGAAAAAGTGGAACTCCCCGCCGCTCTGCGAATCCGCGGGACTTACCACGAAGTCGCCAAGCATGCTGCCGGCCTCGGCAAACACCGGAGACGTCTCCACGACGGCACGCCCGTCCGCATCCTGAACGGACAGCTCCAGATGAGAGATGTCACGGATCGCATCGATCGTTTTCTGCAGCGTCTGAGTAGGAACCATACCCGATACCCCCTGAAAGTGGATCTTCCCAATACGAAAATCGGCTTCCCCCGCCCATGGGGCGGGAGAAGCGTCCCCTGAGTCCCTATTTTAATGCACTGTGGTGAAAAAATCCATAAAAACAGCCGCCTGTAATTGGCAATTATTCCGGTACAACATGTAGTGGTAAGCCGGGAAGGACGCGTCCACATCTTGTGTTTTGTACATACAAAACCGCGGCAGAACCCCGCCGCGGCCTTAAAAACGTACCTTCTTTTCTTTCTTTCCCGTCTGTGTTTCGGATCTTCCCGGGCGGGCAGTACCTCTTCCGGTCTTCAGTTCCCGTCCTTCAGCGTGATCTCGTTCTCCCCGATCGTGATCTCGCCGTTCCGGTACAGATGGCCGATTGCCCTCTTGTACTCGACCTTGCTCATGTGCATCTGACTCCGGATCTTTTCCGGGTCGGAGCGGTCGGTCAGGGCAAGATGCCCTCCGTTGTCCTCTAACATCTGCAGGATGATCTTACCGTCGATCTCGATCTGCGTTCCCTTCTGCTCGCGAAGAGAAAGGTCGAGCTTTCCGTCGGGCTTTACGCGGGCCACCCTTGCCCTGATCTTCTCGCCGATTACAAGGTCGCGGACGAGCTCGCGCTTCGGGACGAGGGCGCTGTAGATGTCGTCCACCGCAACGAAGGTGCCGAAGTTGCTGCTGGTCTGATAGACGGTGCCGTTGACCTCATCCCCTGCGTGATACGGGGAGTCCTGGCGAAGATAGGGATAGACGTTCATCGTCGCACACAGTCTCCCGCTCTTGTCGAGGTAGACCGCGCACAGGACGCTCTGTCCCGGCTTTACGTGGCTCTTTGGCTGCTCGTGATAGGGAAGCAGCAGGTCCTTGTCGAGTCCCCAGTCGAGGAAGGCGCCGATCCGGCCCACCTCCTTGACGGTGAGGTACCCGATCTCATGAAGGCAAAGACGCGGCTCCTTGCGCGTTGCGATGACGCGGTCCTCGGAATCGAGGTAAATGAACACTTCCAGCTTCTGTCCCACCTCGCACCCCTCGGGCACCTGATTTCTCGGAAGGAGCACATGCTCCTCCGGATCCTCCGCTTTCGGGTCCTTTAAGTACACGCCCATCGGGACGGGCTTCTCCACCTGGAGGGTCTGTTTTTCACCGAGTTTAAGCATCTTGAAACCTTTCCTTCACTGAATCTTCGGGCATGACCCGGGATTTCCACAAATCTCCGGATTGCCGTATGCAGAATATCAGCACGTATTCAATTTTTCAAGGAGAAAACCGCCGGATTTGGGGGGATTTGAGAAGGCAGATTATCGGGGATCTTTGTCAGAAATCTGTCCTCAGACAAAAAGAGGGGAGTCCGCAGAACATTCTCTGCAGGCTCCCCTGAAAAGTCAGTCTTTCTTAACTTTAAGCCGCCGAATCTCTACTGAAGAATCGTCGTTGCAATGCTGTCATCCGGGACCAGGGCGACATAGGTCTTGCCCGTGTTGATCTGGATCTCATTGCCGTTCACATCGTAGTACTGGGTCTTCCCGGTCTCGGTGAGCTTGTTCCAGTAGATCGGAACCGCACGGCCGTTCGTGATGTAATAGCCGAGCTTGTTCTGGCCGACGCAGTTGTAGATCAGGTACCCGTTCTTGTCATACTGCGTAAAATCGCAGAACTGAATGATCACGTTCTTGAAGGCGATCTGCTGGCCGTTTGCGCCATCCACTGCCGGCTGGCCGTACTCCCAGTATGCATACAGGCCGCTCGTCGGATCATAGGCAAGCATGCTGTTCGAATGACCGAACGGAAGCGTCACGAGATTTGCCACCGGGCATGCAGCGCCGTAGACGTTCTCGAGGTGAACCTCGGTGCCGTAGGGCGCGAAGTTGAAGTGGCTGCCGACGTTCTCGGTGTAGTTTTTGGAATAGCCCATCTTGACGAAGCCCTTGTCGAGATCGCCGGGCAGGATGTACTCGGTGAACTCACGTGCCTTGCCGTTGGACACACGGGAGAAGACCGCATCGCCGGAGAAGTCGTCGATGGCCGTGCTCTCAAAGTACGGAGTGTTATAGAAGGGGCCGCCGTCGTGGCACAGAACCGCGTTGTACTCCGATGCCAGCAGAATGTTGGTCGGACGTGCGGAACGGATATTGCCGATCTGGGCAAGGGATGCATTGTCCCAGTCCTTGTAGACGCACATCAGGCGGGTGATGCGGTTGAGAAGCGTGGAGTTGACCATCTCATAGACCACATCAGCCGAGGAAACGTTGTAGTGCGGAAGGGATCTCTCGTCATTGTCGATCATGACAGCGATCGGGCGCTGGGTCTGAAGACTCGTGCTGATCGGCTCCCCCGTGATCTCGCTGGTGTAAGTTGCAGTGGTTCCCGCTGCCTGTACGGTGCCGGCCATGCAGCTGATGGTCAGTCCTGCCGCGATTGCGGCGCTTGCTAATCTCTTGAACATCCTTTTTCTGCTCTCCTTGTATTTAAGATATGTCTCTTCCGGTCAGGACCGGAGCTGTCCTTTATTGTACATCAGAAGTGCCGTATCAAGTGAATGATTATAGCGGGAGGATAGGACAAATTTTCAATATAAATCCGAAGCAAAATTCGGAACTTTTTCGTCCACCCAAACACAGATAGGGGCTTGCATTTTTGCCGTTTCGCGGTACACTAACACCTGCACAAGGTGCAGAACAACATTGGGATATCGCCAAGCGGTAAGGCAACGGACTCTGACTCCGTCATTTCGTAGGTTCGAATCCTACTATCCCAGTCAAAACACCACCAGGAAATTCCCGGTGGTGTTTTTTCATCCACAAATATTGTCCTGTTCTACCGGCAGTTCCTCAGTCTCCTGAGAATGTCCTCCACCCTGCGGATCGCCTCCTGCACCTGTCTCTGTCCGTCCCGGATCTTCGACTGGACGAAGAGATCCGCAAGGAACCCGTCCGCAAAGAAGTCCGCAAAGGTCAGGAACCCGTCGATATCCACGTGCAGGCTCTCGATGTCCCGGATATCTCCGAGTTCATTCCGGAAGGATTCCAGGTCTCTTCTCGCATCCTCGACGCATCGCTGTGCGTTGTTCACTTTCATGTGCTTCATAAGGCCGGATACGGTATTCCCGCCAAAGATATCCACAAGTCCCCAGTTTCCCGCGCTGTTCAGCTGTCTCTGTGCTTCCCGAAGGCTCGAGAGCGCCCTCTCGCCGGCCCGGATCGCCTCATTGATCTCCTTTTGTCTGTCGTAAACATCATACATACCGATACCTCCCCGTTAAGAAGCCGATGCCGCAAGGAGCGACACCCCACCGATCAGAAGAATGACGGGAACCGATACAAGGGCAAGTCCGAAGACGGTTGCCGCAAGTCCTGCAAGGAACAGCCAGCCGAATGCTCCGAAGACCCAGCCAAGCACCGTCCCGATGACATGGAACACAAGTCCCGTGACCTTGATCAGAAGGACCACAAGCAGTATCACCACAAATAAGCTCAGCATCTTCTTACCTCTTTCTTCCTGAAACGGCTTCCGGCTTTTCCGGAAGCCTTTATGGATCTGATACCCTGATACTACCTTCGGATCCCTGCGGGTTACATGCCGCCTTTGGAGAAAATAGGGGCCGTATTTTTCCGTTTTGGCAAAAAGAAGCTACTCTTTGTTTTCCAGTTCTTTCCGTGCCTCCTCGAGCTTTTCCCGGTCGATCTTTCCGGATGCCATCATCTGTTCGATCCAGAGGGAGAGCGAGTCCGCCGCAAGGCCGATGTTCCGGATGCCCTCCTCGATGCGGACAAAATCGTGCATCTCATCGTCCGAGATCTGCCCGTCCGAGGTGATTTCGATGAACCGGTCCTTTGCCTTCTCCAGGGAGTTCAGCGTGGCAAGGGTCTGCAGCACGATCTGTGCGAGGTCCTTCACCGGGACTTCGGGGACATATTGCTGGCCGATGGGACACTCATGGGAACAGTAGTAGTTGCAAAGCCCCGGCTGATGGTAGGCCTTTGCCATCGCAAGGACCTCCTCCGGCTGTACCGGGGACTTCCCGCTCTCATATTTCTCGATCCGGCTGTCGGAGACAAAGCCCATGGCCTCGCTTGCCTCCCCCCGTGTCATCCCGGCCTCCTCCCGGAGCCTCCGGTAGATGCTCTTGTTTTCCTCTGCGGATTTCCTGTCCAATTTCAGCTCCCTTCTCAAAGCACGGAACAAATCTTCTGTGCCCGGCTCACAGAATACTTTAACAGTTCCTGTCCCCTGTATCTACTGAAGCTCCCGGTCCGTCTGCTCTCGCGCAATTATCTGTTAACTCTTTGAAAAGTTTCTCGAAACAGTGCTTGCATTCTGTCCCAAATCCGCGTACAATGTGACAACGTAGCAACGGGCAATGTCCCGCGGGAAACGCGCCTGTTGCAGACATTGGGATATCGCCAAGCGGTAAGGCAACGGACTCTGACTCCGTCATTTCGTAGGTTCGAATCCTACTATCCCAGCTTCAGCTCCCATCAGCAGATGGGAGCTTTTTTTTATTACTTTTATCGGAGGCTCTCCCATGAAGTACCTGATTCTCGGCGCCGGCGGAACCGGCGGAGCACTTGGCTTTGCCCTGTCCTCTCATCAAAAGGACGTGACACTTCTTGCCCGCGGTGAACACCTCGCCGTCATGAAGGCAAAAGGTCTCACCCTTCACCGCCTCTTTGACGGCACAAGCACCACCGTCCCGGTAAAGGCACTGTCGGAGGACGAGATCGTATCGTCCCATCTTCACCCGGACGTCATCCTCGTCTGCGTCAAGTACTATTCCCTCACGAGCATCGTCCCTCTGATCCGGAAGGTCGCTGTTTCCTCCACCATCGTGCTTCCGATTCTCAACGTGTTCGGCACCGGGGAAAAGCTACAGGAGATGCTTCCGGATCTGACCGTCCTTGACGGCTGCATCTATGTCTCCGCCGAGAAGAGCGCCCCGGGAGAGCTCACCCAGCACGGGCCGATCTTCCGCGTGGTCTTCGGCGAGCGGGAACCCTCCGGAAAGCTCGACTCCAGGCTCCACGCCATCGAACAGGACTTCACCGACTCCGGCATCACCCCGGTCCTTTCCTCCAACGTCCGCCGGGACTGCCTCGAGAAGTTCTCCTACGTCTCTGCCCTTGGCGCCGCAGGGCTCTACTTTCATGCCCACTGCGGGGACTTCCAGAAGGAAGGGAAGGAGCGGGATCTGTTTATCTCGATGATCAAGGAGATCGCAGCCATCGCCGATGCGATGGGGTGCGGCTTTGAAAAGGACATCGTCGCAACCAATCTTCAGATCCTCTCCGGGATCGAGCCTTCGGGGACCACGTCCATGCAGCGGGACGTCGCAGCAGGCCGCTCCTCCGAGGTGGACGGTCTTGTCTATCAGGTGGTGGAGCGGGGTCATGCACTGCATGTCCCGGTCCCGTCCTACGAGATGGTGGCAAAAGAGCTCCGTTTCCGTTCGTTAGTTTGACCTTTTTTCTCATCATTTCTTGAACTGATTTCACAAAAATGATCGGGTGATCCGGCAGGCCGGACCACCCGTTTTTTTCTGTGCTATCATGTTGCCAGCAAATTGAATTTCCACAGGAGGGGGCACCATGCACGCAGCGAAATCGATAAAGGTCAGTCAGATTCTGCAGCAGAGGTATGCCCTCCTTCCCGGTGCGATACTGATTCTGAAACAGGACGATGAGAACCAGGAGGGCCGTGAAACGGCGGATCCTTCGGTGAGCGGAGAGACTCTCTCTCTCCTTTTTGCCAGTGATGACGCCCTCTCCCTCTTTTCCTGTTCGGATCCTGAAAGCCTTGCATCGCTCCTTTCCGGTCTCTTTCCTCTGATTCTCTCTGCCGTCTCCTCCTCCGGGAGGGGAACTTTGCATCTGGATGCCGGATCCCGCTCCTTCCTTCGCGTCCCTGCAACGCTCTTTCTGCGGAAGGGACAGGATCCGGACCTCGGGGAGCTTCTCTTCTGCCTTGTAGAAGAAGACCGGGAGGGAAAGCTTGAGGAGCAGGATCATCTGACCGGTCTCCTCTCAAGGCAGAGCTTCCTTGCCCTTGCGGAGAACCGGTTCCGGACACCGTTCCATGTTCCGTTCTCCTATGTCTATATCAACCTCTCGCATTTTCGCCGCTACAACCGCAGGGAAGGCCTTCGCGCCGGCGATGTGCTCCTGAAGAGCGTCGCGGACGTCCTGACCACCACCTGCAGGGAGGCTCTTGTCTCCCGCTTTGAGGCGGACCACTTTGTGCTCTGTCTCCCGTCCGAGGGGCTGAATGCACTCCTCGATACGGTCCGGGAGAAGATCCGTGCCCTCCGCCCGGAGACGGAAATCGATATCAAGGCCGGGATCTATCAGGTGAGCTGCGATGCGGACAACATCCCGGTGAACAGCGCGACCGACCTTGCGATGAGCGCCTGCGATTCCATCCGCAGCATCCCCTCGCGCTACTGCGCCCTCTATGATGACGCCCTGCGCCGCCAGATGGAGCAGAAGGAGTACATCGTCGAAAACATCGACCGTGCGATCAGGGACGGCTCCATCAAGGTCTACTACCAGCCGGTGGTCCGCACCGTGCCGAAGACCCTGTGCGGGTTCGAAGCGCTGACGCGCTGGGTGGACCCGGTCTACGGCTTCACGAACCCCGGGGTCTTCATCCCGGTCCTCGAGCAGAGCAGGCTCATTCATCACCTCGACACCTATGTCGTGGATCAGGTCTGCCAGAGGATCCATGAGCAGCTGACCGATACCGGACACGCGGTGCCGATCTCGTTCAACCTCTCCCGCCTCGACTACATGCTCTGCGACGTGTTTCAGATTATCGAGGACAGCGTGAAGAAGTACGACATCCCGAGGGACCTCGTCCGCATCGAGGTCACCGAGTCCACGGTCATGATGGACCGGCAGCACATCCTGGAGGAGATCGACCGCTTCCGCAGTGCCGGCTATCAGGTGTGGATGGACGACTTCGGCTCCGGCTACTCCTCCCTGAACATGCTCAAGGACTTCCATTTCGATGAGCTGAAGATCGACATGGAGTTTCTGCGCACCTTCACGAAGCGAAGCCGGGAGATCATCGCATCCACCGTGCGCATGGCAAAGAGGCTTGGCATCCACACCCTCGCCGAGGGCGTGGAGACAAAGGAGCAGGTGGAGTTCCTTCGTAGCATCGGCTGTGAAAAGATGCAGGGCTTCTATTTCGGGCGTCCCGCGCCTTTTGAGGACAGCATGCGCCACTGCCTCGAGGAGGACGGCCTCTCCCCGGAGACGAGGGAGTGGAACGCCTGCTTCGACCGCCTTGGCATGGTGAACTTCCAGACTGAAAAACCGCTCCTTCTTGTTGATCTCTCATCCGCCGGCTCCCTGTACCTTCTCTACAGCAATGCGCCATCCGATGACCTCGTCAGGAGCCTTGGCTTTGCCAGCCCGGAGGCGTTCCTCTCCCATCTCCAGGATCCCGCCAATCCCCAGCACCGGAGGATCCGCCTGTGTCTTGAGGACCTCGCGGCAGGGATGACCGCAGGAGAGAACCGTCCCCCGCACACCCGGTACGTGACAGAAAACGGCCACTACATCGGAGCAGCATTCCAGGAGGTCTATACCACACGGGGCCACAGCGCCTTTGAGGTGTTTCTCTCCGACCTGACCGGAGAGGAGACGTTCTCCCGCTCCCCGAGAAATGACGCAATCCTGAGAGACCTTCTGACATCCTTTGACAACATCCTCCTGCTGCACCTGCCACAGGACTACATCGAGACCCGCTACCAGAGTCCGTTCTTCTCGGCCGTTCCGGGAACGCACTATGAGGGAATCGAGAAGACTCTGAGGGACTTTGCGGCATCGGGGATCCATTCGGCCGATCAGAAGCGCTTCCTCAAGACCTTCGATCCGAAGACGCTTGAAAAGCGCATCATCGGATCCGAAAGCGGCAGCGTCTCCGGGCAGTTCCGCTTTGCGGAAGGGACCAAGGGACATGTCTGGAAGCTCTTTGTGGCGATCCGCAGCACAAGCCACGAGGGCGTCGTCCTCATCACCATGCGGGATTCCATCCTCGTCTCCGACACCGAGGCCGCGATGGTCTACGGCCAGCGGTTCGATACGCAGGAGCGCAGTGCAAAGATGCCGGGCTTTGAGGACGCGGAGGCCAACGCACGGTTTGCGTCCATCTTCTATGCGCTGACCAATGTCCTGCCGGTGCCCCTCTTCTGGAAGGATACGAACCGGCGGTTTCTCGGGATCAGCCGGGAGGCCAAGAAGGAGCTCGGTCTTGAAGACGTCGATGTCGTCGGACACACCTTTGAGGAGATCGGAGATGTCCTCGACAGCGGGGAGGCCGATTTCAAGGAGGTCCAGTCCCTGTGCGGAAAACCCATGCCGCCGTTCTCCTGCAACATCCTGAAGGACGGCGCACCGCATCACTTCGAGGTCCAGGAGATCCCGTTTCTCGAGCACGGAAAGATCGCGGGACTTGTCGGCTACTTCCGGGATCTCGATGCGGCGCCGGACTCCCGGCTCCTCACCACGGATCCCGTCACCGGTCTTTCCGGAAGCCGCGGCGTCCTGGAAAGCCGTCATGAACTACAGCGACGGACTGGCTCTTTACAAAGAGGGCTATGACATCATCCTGCTTCGGGTCTCCTCCTTTATCCGGGAGAGCGCATCCTACGGCACTGCCTTCGGCTCGCAGCTCCTTGCATGGATCGGACAGACGATCCTCGAGAGTGCAGGTCCCGACTGCTTTGTCGGGCGTCTCTCCGGCCCGGTGTTTGTGGTCCTGCGGCAGCAGCGCCCCGGTATGGAATCTCTCGTGGATCTCGAGAACAGAGTCCGGGCAGCCGTCGAGGATATCCACGTGGTGGAGCACAGTGATGTCACCCTCCGGGTGATGGTAAAGTCCGACTCCGTGGGCGCATCCGTACTCTTAGTGGGTAACTGAACCCCTTCCAGTCAGCCATTCATCAGGCCTTGGACCGCTTTGCTTCGGCACGCTGACGTTTCCTGGTAT
>OMXP01000140.1 GCA_900315055.1 uncultured Lachnospiraceae bacterium | reverse complement strand
GCATCTTCGATTAGATGCGCGGCTAGAACTGGTCTTTTTGTATGTCGCCGCTTACAATCGTAACAGGGCTATCATTCTGACCCAACTGAACAGTTACAACGGAACCTAAAAAAGCCGCAAAGCAGACAGCTTTGCGGTAAAATCAGAATCGTGTGAGGTTCAGGTGAAAACGCGGAAGGGAAAACTTTACACCGTAAGAGTCCGGATCCATTTCCCTCGTTTTACGAGAACGTATCCGAGGACGCACTTTAGGGCGACAAGGGACAGGATGACGGCGTAGATCGCAAGGACCGGCAGATCGGTCAGACAGACCAGTGCATAGGATACCGGCACCTGCACGCTCCAGCAAAACAGCGAGTCAAACACCATCGTAACGAGAACCTGTCCTCCGGAGCGGATGGTAAAGTACAGCCCGTTTGCCCCGGCATCGAGGGGTGTCAGCAGCGCGCAGACCAGGATCATGCGCCTTGCGAGGGTCCGCACCTCGGCGCTTGTATTGTAAAGGTCCGGAAACACGAAGGAGACCAGTGCCATGAGGGCCGAGGTCAGGCAGCACAGAAAAATGCTGAACCGGGTAAGCAAAAGCGCATCGTCCTGTACTGTTTCCGTCCTCCCGCTTCCAAGTTCCTGTCCGATGAGGATGCCGATTGCACTGCCCATGGCAAGAAAGCAGATGGAAAACACGTTCGAGAGCGTAAGACAGATGTTGTAGGCGGCGACAACGGTGAGGCCGCGAAGCGAATAGCTCTGGGAAAGGGCAGCCTGGGACATGGACCAGAGGGTCTCATTTGCCATGAGCGGAGCACTCCGGACAAGACACTGCCGTACAAGAGCCCCGGGGATATGGAAGTGTCGAAACACTCCCTGTAGATACGGGAACCTGCCGATGCGAAGACGAACGCGGACAAACAGAAAGAGAAACTCCGCAAAGCGCGAGAGAACGGTTGCGATCGCAGCACCCGACACACCGAGAGCGGGGGCTCCTGCCTTTCCGTAGATCAGCACGTAATCCCCGACAAGGTTTGCGAGTACCGCAAGGACGGACGCCTGCATCGGAATCACCGTCTCCGAGCAGGACCTTAAGGCGATCGAAAACGTCTGCGTCATCGCATAGGGAAGAAAGGACAGGAGGATAATCTGAAGATACGTCCACGACAGGGATCCTGTCAGAGCAGCCGCATCACTTTCCCTGTCTGAAAGGTAGAGCCCGATGAGGGACTGCCCGGTGAACAGAAAGAACAGGATCCCGAATAAGACAAGAAAAACCGCAAGGATCAGCATCAGCCGGAACGTGTTCCGGATTCCCTCTTCCTCCTTCCGGCCATAGTACTGGGTCGTGAAGATCCCGACGCCGGACAGGGCGCCGAAGACCATCAGGTACCAGACGGTAATCAGCTGGTTTGCGATTGCAACGCCCGACATCGCCTCAGTGCCGACCTGCCCGATCATCAGGTTGTCGAGCATCGACACAAAGGTCGTAATCCCGTTCTGGATCATCATCGGCACGGCAAGGCGCAGTGCATGCATGTAGAAGTCTTTGTGCTCTCTGATACGGACCATCTCTCCCTCCGGGTATGAAAAGCGTACGCAGGCGCACGCTGGCATACGCTGTTCACCATTCTACCAGAGAAGCGAAAAGACAGCAGGTGGGATTACGGCAAAGCCTAAACCTCCTCTGCATTTCAGCATCGTTTGAGACCATACACACGCACCAGAGAACCCACCGGCTGCGTGGGCTTTTACGGGAGCTGTGGCCTCTGCCTTCGTTTCGCTCAGCCTCCGAAGTGTACGAAGAGGCCGAAGATGACCGCGGGAACACACACCAGCACGGCATTGCGGTACATGCGGCGTTTTTTCTTGTTCCACTGAGCTTCAGTGACGTTGCGGGTGCGCGGGATCTTCAGAAGAACCAGCACGACGCAGGAAGAGAGGTAAATGAAGTAGCCGTTGATGATGAACAGATATGCCGCACTGCCGAGCATCTTCCAGTTCCCGTTAGCAATCGCATACCCGCAGGTACAGAGCGGAGGCATCAGAGCTGTCGCGATGGCGACACCGGGGATGATGTTGTTGGACTTGTCCTTTCTCGTCTGCCCGATGATCCCGGCGATGCCGCCGGCGGTGGCGATGATGACGTCATAGAGAGAGGGACTGGTGCGGTTCAGGAGCTCCTGCGTCACCGCCTTCCGGGGAGACAGCACAAAGTAGATGGTCGAGGCCGCAACCGAGAACAGAATCTGAAACAGAAAACCCGTTGCGTACTTTCGAACCGTCGAGGGATTGGCAGAAACCGTGCCGTAGGCGATTGCGAGGATCGATCCCATGAGCGGGGAGATCAGCATCGCACCGATGATGACGGCGGTGGAGTTCGTGTTGAGTCCCACCGAACGCACATGTTGGTGCCGGACACCCGTCCTCCGGAGAGAAGCCTCTCCCGGATCTCCTCGTGGCTTGCGGAGTCCTTGGTCAGAGAGAACATGTACCCCGTGAGGGCTTTCCACTCGGCAAGGCGTGACTGCTTCTTCGTCTCCGTGGTCTCGCTTTCCGTCTCGGAAAGACTCTGCCGCTCCTTCCGGAACTCCTCTTTCTCGAGGCGCAGTTCCTCCCGCTCCTCGTCAATCTCTTCCTTCCACTGCTGATGCCGGTTCTCCCGGTCCCTGCTGTTCTCTTCCATTTGTTTTTCCTCAAAAGAAAAGCTTCGAATGTAAAACTGGACGGGACCTATTATGGAGAGTGCAGGGAAAGTCTGCAAGAACAAATCAGGCCCAGCTGCAAATCCAGGCCCGGCAATTTCTCAGAGCACGTCGCAAGACCCGCCCCGGCATCGCAGGCAAACTTGCACCGTCTTCACCTGATGGATCATGCCTCTTTCAGAATCCGGTTTTCTTTCCGGTGTCTGTCACCGGACCGGTACCGGTTCATAAATTCGTGTACTTTTCAACAAACACCGCCAGAGCAAAAATGACGGCCACCCATACGATACCGCGCAGCTTTGCGCCCGGTTTCGGAGCGTCATCGACACGGACAGCAAAGTCCTCCACCTCATCAATGACCCGCCTGCCTTTATATTCGCAGATGATACAGCGCTTCCCGATGCAGCTGATATCAGGGTTAAATTTCAGAGGGTCAGAGACCACTTCGACTCTTTGGAACGTATCGTCAATATAGCAGGCCTGAAGCTTGATGGGATGCAGATAGAGGTCAATGCCTTCCTTATCCATATCCTCGAATCCGGTAATCCTCCCCGTGTGTCTGACCCCATGTTCCACAATCTCCTGACGCTTGCGGTTTTTGAAACTGATGAACGCGGCAAAGCAGATACTTACGAAAAGCATGATGACTGCAAGATAGGCGGCTGCAAACTCTGATCGGGTAAGGAACGAGGCAGCAACAAGCAGTACGGCCTCGCTGATAAAAGCCGGTATGACATTTACATGTTCCGTTTGATACACAACCTTTGTATACAATGATGCCGTGGACAAAAGGTTCACGATCCCAAGAGGTTTAGAGGATGTTCAATTCCTTTAACCCCAACTATAATGGTAGGTACACGAGGTACCTGCTATGTAACGCAAGAACGACGTTCGATACAAATCCGAGCCAATGATCTATCAGCTGACACTGTCACCGCGGGCCTATGCCGAGCTCAAGAAGGGCTGGGCTGGAT
>OMXP01000059.1 GCA_900315055.1 uncultured Lachnospiraceae bacterium | reverse complement strand
TGGGCACAATACCCCCAACATAGTATGTTATAATTGTATTATAACAAATGTAACACAGAGTTTCAAGCCTTATGTACCTGATTTTGCACTGGAATCATTCATTTCAAACATCTCCCGTCCCGAAGACACGTTTTGGGCTTTCGTCCGTCCGGATTCCATTATAATCCCCGCGGACTTTCACCGCTTCTTCCTTCTTTGACTCTCCCCCTTTTTGTCCGGGGATACATTCTTTACAAAGTGCCCTCCCAATTTCTGCTCTTTCTCGTCTGCCTGACCATTCCCGGATTTTCCGGAATCGTTTACGATACAGAGGAAATCAGCAGGATCTAGGACAGCTTCCGTCCTCCTCGTCTCCCATGCATTCCGAAAAGAAAGACAGGTTTTCCCATGTCCGGATTTGTCAGAACACTTGCCAGAATCGCCGTCCCGGTGACGCTCCAGAGCATGCTGCAGGCATCGTTTTCCATCATCGATCAGGTCATGATCGGCCAGCTCGGGGAAGAGAGCATCGCTGCGGTGGGGCTTTGCGGGAACTTCACTCTGATCTTCTCGGTGGTCATGAATGCCGTGGGAGCCGTGGCGGGCATCCTCATCGCCCAGTTTCTCGGCGCAGGGGACAGGCGGGAGGCCTGGTGCAGCTTCTTTGTGAGCACGCTCACGGGGACGATTCTCGCTTCTCTCTTTACCTTTGCCGCCGCCCTCTTTCCCGCGCCGATCCTCTCCCTCTACACGAATGATGCGGGAATCCTCAAGGCCGGGTGCCTGTACTTTCCCCTCATTGCCCTTGCCTACATCCCGATGGCCCTCTCCAACGTGTTCTCGGCCTATCTTCGCTGCAAAGAGCACGCGGGAATCCCCTTCCTTGCAAGCCTTATTTCGGTGTTTGTGAACACCGGCCTCAACTACGTGCTGATCTTCGGTGCCCTCGGTGCTCCCACTCTCGGGATTCAGGGCGCTGGCATCGCAACGCTTGTTTCCCAGCTCGTAAACCTCGGCCTTATCCTGCCGGGTCTTATCCGGAGCGTGCAGAAGGACGGGGACCGTCCGGTCTTCACGCTTTCCTTTACGAGGATCCGCCCCCGGGACTATCTTATCATGATCCTGCCGATCCTTGTCAGCGAGTTTCTCTGGAGCCTTGGCCAGAACGTGGAGTCCGCTTTCTACGGACACCTCGGGACCGACAGCCTTGCTGCCTACACTCTCACTTCCCCGGTCCAGTCCCTGGTCGTCGGTGCTCTCTCCGGCCTTTCCGCGGCATCCGGCGTCATCGTCGGCAAACGACTTGGCAGCAGGGAGACGGACGCAGCCTATCAGGATTCGAAGAAGATCATGATCGCCGGGCTTTTCGGCTCCGTTCTGGTAAGTGTCCTTCTCATCTTCCTGACCGGGACCTATGTCAGTTTCTACAACGTATCGGACGCGGTCCGCGCTACCGGCCGGATTCTCCTTATGGTCTTTGCCCTCTACGCCCCGGTAAAGGTCGAAAACATGATCCTTGGCGGCGGGATCCTAAAAAGCGGCGGGGACACGAAAACCGTCCTTGTGATCGACACCCTCGGCACCTGGTGCGTCGGCATCCCGCTCTGCCTTCTGGCAGCCCGGGTCCTTCACTTTGATATCGTCGGCGTCTACAGCCTTCTCACCACCGAGGAGATCTTCCGCCTTGTCCTCTCCCTTGTGGTCTTCCGAAAGAAGAAGTGGATGATCAGCCTGTCCTGAACCGTAAGACGGGAAGCAGGAAGCGGAACATACGCCAAAGGCTCCAGAGCAGATGAATCACTGCTCCGGAGCCCTGTCTGTTTTCCATATTTCCTTTTCCTGTTCCCTCAGGTCCTGCTTTCCTGTTCCGCTCCTGACGGCATTCCGGGATCGTCCTCTTTTTCATCCTCTGTCTGCGCCGTGACATCCCGAATGGTGCACTCATTGCCGGTGACAAGATAGGTCTCCCCGCTTTTGCAGTACGGGCAGGTCCGTCCGTACTCCACGGTGGGGTAGGTCTTTTTGCAGGCCGTGCAGTAGGTGATCGCCTGCATCTTGATGATGTTCAGCTCCGCGTCCTCAAAGAGCGGCTTCTTCTTCCGGAAGTAGTTCCAGGCATCGACGAACTCGTTCGTGACGATGCCGGACACCTCTCCGACCTCCAGGGTCGCGGACCCGACCTTTGTGATATGGTTTTCCGGCGCGATGTCCTCGATGGTCTTCATCACGTGGATCACGATTCCAAGTTCATGCATGGCGAAGCTCTCTCAACGATTCCAGGATCCAGTCCTCCAGATCTCTCATCCCATCCCCTGTCTTTGCGCTGACCGGGAAGATCGAAACGTCCGGGTTCAGATGTTTTGCACGCTCCGTTGCCTTTTCGATGTCAAAGGGAAAGTACGGAAGAGCATCGGTCTTTGTGAGGGCAAGGGCGTCCGATTTCTGAAACATCAGCGGGTACTTCAGCGGCTTGTCGTCTCCCTCCGGGATGGAGAGGAGCATGAGGTTTTTGTGGGCACCGGTGTCAAACTCCGCGGGGCAGATGAGATTCCCGACGTTCTCGAGAAACACTACATCGATCCCGTCAAGGTCCATGTGGCGAAGCCCCTCTTCCGTCATCCCGGCGTCCATGTGGCACATGCCGTCGGTGTGCACCTGCTGACTCACTGCTCCGAGGGATGCGATGGTCTCCGCGTCTACCTTCGATGCAATGTCCGCCTCGAGCACCGCGATCCTGAGCTTCCCCTGAAAATCCCGGATCAGTCTCGACAGGAGCGTCGTCTTCCCGGATCCCGGGGAGCTCATGAGGTTAATGAGGAGGATCCCCCGATCCTTCAGTTCCTCCCGAAGCGCCGCCGCATCGAGGTCATTCGATGCCGTCGCCGACGCGTGCAGTTCAATGACTTTCATCATGTTCTCTCCATCTCGTGCAGAAGATATGTTGCAACCGCTTCCAGCTCGGCCCCCGTCCTTGCGCTTACCGGATACACGGGAAGACCAGGGTGGAGCGGCTTGACGTTTTCCCGGAGGCGTGTGAGGTCAAAGTCAAAGATCGGCGCGGCGTCCATCTTGTTGACAAGAAGGCAGTCCGTCACCTGAAACATCAGCGGGTACTTCAGAGGCTTGTCATCTCCCTCCGGCACGGAGAGAATGGTGACCTTCTTGTTCGCACCGACATCAAACTCCGCCGGGCAGACAAGGTTCCCGACGTTTTCGAGAACGACAAGATCCAGGCTCTCCAGCGGCAGATGCTCCAGTCCCTCGAGCGTCATCTTCGCATCCATGTGGCAGGCGCCGCCCGTGTGGAGCTGCAGGGCCAAAAGCCCCGCGTTCTCCATGAGGCGCGCATCGACATCGGAGTCGACGTCCGCCTCCATGACCCCGATCCGGATCCGGTCCTTCAAAAGGCTTGCAAGATATAGGAGGACCGAGCTCTTCCCCGCTCCGGGGGATCCCATGAGGTTTATGAGGTACGTATTCGACTTTTTCAGTTTTTCCCGCACCAGGGCGGCATAGCGGCCGTTCTCGGTCTCGATGGCCTCCCTGACGTTGATCGTATCAATCATTCCTGTTCTTCCTTCCGGCACGCGTCCGCATTCTCATCCGTTACGATGTGCAGCGTCTGGCTCTTCTTTGCCAGGTACATGTATTCGTCCGCGCGCCTTGTGATGGACTCCTCCGTATCCCCGGGCCGCACCGCGGTGATGCCGATGGAGAAGTGGATCTTCAGCTCCTGCCCGTTGTACGTTGTCATCACGGAATCCGAGATCGAGGAAAAGCGCGTTGCAAGGGACGTCAAAGAGAAATCCCCCGGCAGGTTGATGACCGCGATGAACTCATCGCCGCCCCATCTGCCGCAGCAGTCGGTGTCCCGCACATTCCCGCGAAGAGCCTCTCCGAAGGCCCTCAGCACCGCATCGCCGGCCTCATGCCCGTAGACGTTGTTGAAGGAGCCGAACTGATCGATGTCGGTAAAGAGGACGGCAAATCTCGAGCCGTAACGCTGGTAGTCCCCGAACCGGTAGGACAGGAACGAGTCGACATAGGATCTTCTGACCAGTCCCGTCAGAGGATCGATGTTCGCCGCATCGACGAGCCCCTGGATCAGGGATCCCGTGTACATGTGGCTGCCCTCCTTCGAAAAGAGGACCATCACCGCTGTGACGGCGCCGTTCTTTTCCCGGACCGGGGCCTCAGAAACCTTCAGCTGGATGTGATACCCGTCCCGGTGGCGGAAGATCACATGGCGCTCACCGGATTCTGCAGAGGGTTCGCCCTCAAAGGGACAGGCGATGCGGCACAGGGTGTTCCCGCGCCCCGCAAAGCACCGCTCCCCGAAGAGGGAACACTCGGAACCTGTCATCTCCTGCCTCGGATACCCGGTCAGGTTTTCGGCCTCGCGGTTCCAGAACGCGATCTTTCTGTCGCTGTCCCAGATCGCACAGCCAAAGGAGAGGTGATCGAGCATGGCGGTGAGACTTTCAAAGGTATCCGGATCGAGATGAAGCTTTCGTGCCGGCAGCATCTCCTGCCGATCCGGCATCTCAAACAGATGCGAGAGAAGCCTTGTGTAGAGATCCTCAAAGGAGACGTCCTCCTCGGATGCAAGGTACCGTCTTGCCTCGGCTCTCTCCCCGATGCGCTCCTCGACACCGGCGACAAAGGAGAGGATCTTCTCCCTCTGCGTGCAGGAGGTGAGCACCACAAACCAGCTCTCAAAGACACCGCAGGTCAGCTGCCCGCTCCTCGTGCTGCCAAGCTCCGCCCCGGCAAGGAGAAGCACCGCCTCCTCGAGGCGGGTCAGATCCCTTTGCCGCTTCTCCTTCTCCTCCTTTGCCATGCGGCTCCTCAAGCCGTCGAAGTCCATGAGGATCATCGTAAAGTCCGCAAGGTCCTTCCGGTACCCCGCGGCAAGGGATGCAAGGGAAGACGTTAGCTCGGAAGGCGACGACAGGATTCCGGCATCCGATGCCGTTTTTTTCGTCTCCGGTACCGGCTTCGGGACGCCGTTTACCACCTCATAATGTCCCGGGAAGACCGCGTAGTAAACGAGATCCTCGCCCGCTCCCGGCCGGCAGGCGGCCACATGCAGCATCTCCTCAAAGGAGCCGTCGTCCGTCCTTGTGTGGAACACGGAGCCGATTCTGCCGTTCTCTGTCCTAGCACAGCGGGACGGCAGGGTCCGAAGATTCAAAAAGCTCAGAAATTCCGCCCTCTCGTCCTCCCGGATGGAGCGCTGTGCCTGTCTTGCTGCAAAGTCGTGCAGGCTCTCCCTGGTGATCTCGAGATGGTGTCCCGATGATCGCTCCACGCTCTGGACGCTCTCCTTTGTCAGGTTCAGCACAAAGAAGGACGCCATATAGGTCCGAAGGAAGGTGTAGAGAAGCTCCTGGATCTGATCCCGTCTTGCGATCTCCGAGGCCCTCGTGATCCACATGGACTCCGCGTACAGGAACAGACCTCTTCCGGAAGAGACCAGGGAAATTTCGAGGTTCACTTCGTGCTCTCCCGCCGTGTAGTTGAGCTGCTCCACGGTTCCCTCGCTCATCAGCATGCCCCGCCTGGAAAGAAAGGTCCCGAGCTGCGAGCCGCGGCGGTTTACCTGCTCCTCGAGCTGCTTCAGGGAATCATAGCCAAGCTTTTTGTTCTCCTCGAGGAAGGCGCTGTTTGCGGTGAGGTACCGCACCCTCGCGCCGTCAAATTCCAGCAGGGCACTCGCTCTGCCGGAGAGAAAGTCAATGCTCTTCTCCGCCGTATCGTAGGCGCCGGAGAGCTTTCGCTTCTCGACAACAAGGTTCTTCTGACGGCAGCTTCGAATACAGTCATCGTATTCCATCGGTGCAAGCGTGCAGTAGCCCTCGATGCGCTCGCAGCCGATGCTCTTCAGGTAGTCGAGCTCGTCCTGCCCCTCGACGCCGACCGCGAGGGTCCTGCCGCCCGCCTGGCGGTTCAGGCGGATCAGCGACTGGATCATCGCCTTCGTGATCTCGCTGTCCGGCTTCATGACCATGAGGTTGATCTTCATCGAGCTGACATCGAGATCCTTGAGATCCTGCCCGGACATGCCGCCCCGGTCGTAGTCCCCGAGGATATCCACCGACAGGTTGAAGCCCTCCTGGTGAATGGCAGATGCAAGAGACGACATCTCGTTCTCCGCCATCTTATTCCCGCTTCTTCCGTTCACCTCGAGGTTGATGAGAGACGGGTCGACCTGATAGCGCGATACGATCTGCCCGGCTTTCCCGGCAAGCTTTTTCCCGTCGCTCCCCCAGGGGGAGATGTTGATGGAAAAGCTCACCTCCTCCTCGCCGTTCTGCCTCCGCTCCCTGATATGAGAGCAGGCATCCTCAAGGGCTGCAAGATCGATGAGGGCCGCCTTCCCGCTCTGCTCAAGTTCCGGGATGAACATCCCGGGCATCACAAGGCCATAGACCGGATCTTTCCAGCGGGCAAGACACTCAAAGGATGTGATCTGCCCCGTGATGGTGCGGATGACCGGCATGTAGTAGATGTGAATCCAGCCTGACCTAATAGCCTCTTCAACGTGCTGAGAAAAATAGCCGTGTTCCGGCTTTCTGTCTTCCATAACCCTTCCGAATCCCCCGAAACTTTCTGTAATTACACTTGTCAGTCTAATGTTTCACCGGTGATTTTGCAATCCGTGAAAAAAGTTCGAAAGAATCTTCCGGAAAAAGGAAGATCGCGGCATGCAAAAAGACCCCGCCCCAGCGGGCGGGATCCGAAATGTCAGGTCACATATGACGGGAGCCGGGCTGTCTACCCGTTCTGCTCTTTGCTGCCCTTCTGCTTTCCGAGGTAATCCCCCGTCAGCTGCAGCACCTTCGGGGTAAGCAGCAGAATCGCAATCAGGTTCGGGATCGCCATCAGCGCATTCATGCTGTCGGCAAGGTTCCAGACGATGTCAAGGCGCGTGCCGGCGCCGACGACCACGAAGACGACATAGATGGCCTGATAGACGAGCATTCCCTTCTCCCCGAAGAGGTACTCCATGCACCGTGCCCCGTACAGGCTCCAGGACAGGAGCGTCGAGAACGCAAACATGGTGATGCAGCAGGCGATGAGGATCGCCGCGCCGCGCTTTCCGAAGGTCGTGGAGAAGGCAAGGATGGTCAGATCCGAGGCCGCCGATTTCCCGTAAAAGGCCTCTGCCGTCCCCGATGTCAGGATGGAGAGCGCCGTCAGGGTGCAGATGATGATGGTATCGGCAAAGACCTCAAAGACGCCGTAGAAGCCCTGCTCCACCGGGTGCTCCACGTCCGCCGCCGCATGGGCGATCGGCGCGGTGCCAAGGCCGGCCTCATTCGAAAAGATGCCCCGTCCGAAGCCTGCCCGCATCGCCCCGCGGATCGCCGTCCCCGCAAGGCCGCCGCTCACGGCTGCCGGATTGAAGGCTCCCGTAAGGATCTGTGCAAACGAGGGTCCGATGGCCGATGCATGGGAAAAGATGACAATCAGAGCCGACACGATGTAGACAAGTGCCATGATCGGGACGAGTTTTTCCGTCACCTGTCCGATTCTTGTCAGCCCTCCGAAGAGGACAAGGATCGTGAGGAACGCCCCGATGATGCCGATGACAACAAGGATCATGCGAAGAAGCCCCGCATCGAGATCCGGGTTGAACGAGGTGATCACCGAGCCGATGGAGGAGGCGATCGTGTTGATCTGCGTCATGCAGCCCGTGCCGATCGCGGCAACCATCGCGAACACGCAGAAGATCACCGACAGTATCTTCCACTTTTTCCCGAGCCCCTCCTCGATGTAGTACATGGGGCCGCCGACGAAGTCGCCCTTTGCGTTCTTCCTGCGGTAGCGCACCGCAAGGACAATCTCCGCGTACTTCGTGCACATGCCAAAGAGCGCCGCAACCCACATCCAGAAGATCGCCCCGGGCCCTCCGATCGCAAGGGCACCCGCCACTCCTGCGATGTTGCCGGTGCCGACGGTCCCTGCAAGGGCGGTGGTCAGCGCCTGGACGGGTGTCAGTGTGCCGCTTTTATTCCCCTTCTCCTTCTTGCCGAAGAGGCGCCCGACCGTCTTCTTCATGATGAAGGGAAAGCGGGCAAACTGAAGGAAGTGAAGGCGGACGGTTAAGTAGATGCCGGTGCCGAGAAGCAGCATCAGCATCGGAACGCCCCAGATCGCGGCATCCATGGCCGCTGTGATGTCTGTGAGATTCGAAAGAAACTGCTGCATGAACGTACTCCCCCTGATTTTGGAAAAAATGCCAGCCCGCCTATCTTAACAGCTGGAAGCCTTCAGGTCCACAAAAACCGCCGGGACAGCACAAAAGCTTGCATTTTCTAAAAATCGGTGTATGCTTGCAGACAAGTACTGGACTACTCAAATCGAAAGAAAAACAGTGATCAGACCAGTCCACTTTAAAACACTCGGACCGGTCCAGAAGGAGGAGATCATGAAGAAACAGGATACCGCATTTCTCGTCACGGCCGCGATGTTCACGGCTCTCACCTTTGTGGCGACCTATATCATCCGGTTCCCCACCCCGACGATGGGCTATGTCAATGTCGGAGACTGCTTTGTCATTCTCTCCGGGATCTTTTTGGGACCTGCCTTCGGTGCCCTCGCGGGCGGCCTCGGCTCCGCGCTCTCGGATCTTGTGGGCGGCTATTCCCTCTTTGTCCCGGGAACCTTTGTCATCAAGGCGCTGATGGCCCTTGCGGCAGCGCTGCTCTTCCGTGCCCTGAAAAAGCGCCCCGTCGCCGCAGTCCTTATCTCCGGCATCGCAGCCGAGGCGATCATGGTGACCGGCTACTTTGGCTACAACATTCTTCTCACGTCCCTTTCCGGGAATGCAGACGTCTCCCTTGCAGCCGCTGCTGCCTCCTCCGCCGCGGAGATCCCCTTCAACCTCGTCCAGGGAAGCATCGGCATCGTGCTTGCCATCGTCCTGCAGCCCCTGGTGCACCGGATCCTGCAGAAGACTCTCTCCGGGGTCCGCTTTGCAGCCTGAGGACAGAAACAGCCATAAAAGAGCAAACAGCAGACGCCGTGAAAAAGCGCCTGCTGTTTTTTGTAGCCGAAGTTTTAAGCTTTCATTACTCCGAAAGCAGGTACTTCCGGATGGCAAAGGCACAGCCGTTGTCATCATTTGTCGGAAGAACCTCATCGGCCGCTTCCTTTGCCCTGTCCGCTCCGTTCCCCATGCAAAGGCCAAGACCTGCATCCTTCAGCATCGGGATGTCATTGTCCGCATCTCCGACGCCGATCACCTGCTCCTTCGGGATTCCGAGAGCCTTTGCAAGGTCCAGAAGCCCCGAGCCCTTGGTCACCCCGGGAATGCTGACCTCAAGGGATGAGGCCTCGGCATTCGTGAGATCCACCGGCAATAACGAGAGCCTCTTTCTTGTCCGCTCCCTGCCCTCCGTCGTTGCATGATAGAGGTTGACCTTTTCAAATTCGCCGCTGTGCTCCTGAAGAAATGCTGCCATGTCGTCCACCGGGGTCGCGCACTGTGCATAGAGGGAGGTGTAGATTCCCATGTGGTAGTGGTCCATGCGGGAGAGATCGTCTTTCTGCACATAGGACGCTCCCCCGATCAGCGCCTGGGGCATGATGTCCTCCTGTGCGATGGCAGACAGCAGTGCCGGCGTGATCGCAGAATCCAGGGTATGGCGCTTCAGGATCCGGTGCTCCACCCGGTCATAGAGGAGCGCTCCGCAGGCGGTGACAAGGTAGCGGATATCGTCAAAGTCCTTCTCATAGGGCAGGAGCTCCGCAACAGGCCGCCCCGTGCACACCGCGACGTCCTTCCCCGCAAGGCGTGCCTCATGAATCGCCGCAAGGTTTTCCTTCGAGATCGTCTTCCTGCTGTCAAGCAGGGTCCCATCCATGTCAAAAGCAATCAGTCTGTACATTCCCAACCCTTTTCTTCGCCCCTTTGCTGTACAATGTTCCCATAAGGAGGAGAATTCTCATGGGAAAGTTTCGCTGTTTTCGCAGGATTATAACCGCACTCATCTGCTCTGCCCTGCTGCTGTCTGTGTCCGTTCCGGTGAGCGCAAAGTCCCTCACCCCCGCTGAAGAGAACGCCGGTCAGCCGGTTGCAATCCGGCTCTCGTTTGTCGGCGACTGCACGCTGGGGACCGATGTCAATTTCGGCGGCGTGCGTTTTACGGACTACTACGCCAAGTACGGGCCGGACTATTTCCTGACCGGCGTCCGGAGCTTCTTTGAGACCGATGATCTCACCGTGGTGAACCTCGAGGGAACGCTGACCACGTCAAAGTCCCGTGCCAACAAGACCTTTGCCTTCAAGGGAGATCCTTCCTATACAAAGATCCTGACAGGGAGCGGCGTCGAGGCCTGCAACTTCGCCAACAACCACAACCGCGACTACGGGAATCAGAGTTTTACCGACACCACCAATGCCCTCGACAGGGCAGGCATCGCCTGGGTGTGCGATGACAACGTGCGTATCCTCGACGTCAAAGGTGTGAAGGTCGGCCTTGCGGGAATCTATGAGCTCGCTGCCCTCACGGGGTGCGATTCCCTGGTCAAAAAGGACATCGAGACCCTGAAGGCGCAGGGTGCGGACGTCATCTGCGTCGAGTTCCACTGGGGAATCGAGGGAGACTCCGTTCCGGATAAAAACCAGGTGACCCTCGCCCACAACGCCATCAACTACGGTGCGGACCTTGTCGTCGGCTCTCACCCGCACGTGCTCCAGGGGATCGAGACCTATAAGGGAAAACAGATCGTCTACAGCATGGGGAACTTCTGCTTTGGCGGAAACTCGAATCCCAAAGACAAGGACACGATGCTCTACCAGATGAACTTCCAGCTCTCGGCGCCGGATGCCGCAGGGCACCGGACCATCACCGCAACGGCGGAGAATGTCATCCCCTGCCGGCTCTCCAGTGTGACGACCAGCAACAACTACCAGCCGACCACCGTGACCGGGTCCGAGGCAAGGCGCGTCATCGCAAAGATCCAGCAGCGCTCCGATGCCGCGGCGGCAAAGTACCACACCACGGCCGACACCATCGTCCTTGACCCGGCATTCCAGTAAACAGAACAAACAGCAGAACTAGAGATACCACTCTTTCCGCCTGAGGGTCAGGTACGGGCGTTCGTTCCGTGCCTCCTGTACCCTGTCGAGATCGACAGTGGCAAGGAAAAGCCCCGGTATTTCTCCTGCCTTCAGAATCGTATTTCCATCCGGATCCACGAGGAGGGACTGTCCCGCAAAGGACATGCCCTCCTCTTTTCCTGTCCGGTTGCACATGGCAATGCAGCACTCATTCTGATACGCCTGCACCCGGATCTCCTGCTCAAAAAGCTCCATCGGCTCTGCCTTCGTGTTGGCAGTGGGTATCAGGATCAGCTCTGCGCCCTGAAGGGCCTCGGTCCGGATGCTCTCCGGGTAGTGCCGGTCAAAGCAGACCACAATCCCGATCTTTATCCCGGAAACATCAAAGACATGAAAGCCGTCTCCTGACGGGGTGTAGTAGTCCTGCTCGTAAAACTTGGGCACCTGCGCCACATGGACCATCGCCTGTCTTCCCAGGATCTCCCCGTCCCGACCGATCAGAAAGCTCATGTCATAGGGCTTCCCGCCTTTTTCACAGTAAAAGTTCGGGGAGGCAAGGATCTTCTCCCGTTTGCAGGCCTCCTGAAAGCTTCGGATCGCAGGATCGTCTTCCGGAATCGGGGCAGGGCCAGGTCTCTCACTCTTTTCGTACTGTGCAAAGAAGGGCGTCAGCTGTACCTCCGGGTAGAGGACAAGGTCTGCCTTCTTTCCCGCCGCCTCCTGAAGGAGGGAAAGGCCCGTCTTTAAGTTCTCCTCCGGATCCTTTGTCATCTGCATCTGGGCAAGTGCAATGGTAAATTGTCTCATGTCTTCTCCTATTTTTGCAGGGCTGCGTTCTTACCGTACTTTGCTCACGTCCTGTTCTCTCCTGCAAAAGGGTAACAGAGAATCCCTGAAAACGCAAAAAAGGAAGGCGGATTTCTCCGCCCTCCCAAGGGGTATTACGGTATAAAACTGCTGTTCAGGCTCTCAGATGTTTATGCCTGCGCTTCCTTCTTCTGCCTGTTGTACTTGCGGACTGCAAGGACTTCGAGGAGAACAAGGAGTGCGCCGATGGCAACATCGATGCAGATCAGGCCGATCTCCCAGGTCGGAAGGCTCACGCCTGCCGAGGTGTCATAGGCTCTCGAATTGACCACCGTGTAGAGGATGTTCTTCGATGCCTGGCGCATTGCGATGATGGATGTTGCAGAGGTCTGATCGGTAACCGTGGACTGATCCGTTGCATAGGTTGCCAGCATCAGGTCGCAGCCGTTGCGCATCATGCGGTCCGCATCCTGGTAGCCGTAGCCGCCGAAGTAGTCGGTCTCCGCAAGGCCGTGGAAGCCCCACTCGCCGCGAAGGACGGTGTTTAACAGCTCCGGGCAGGCCTCAGCCGGAACAAGACCGATGTTGTTGAAGGCGACCATCGTTGCTGCGGGATCGGAGTTCTTGAATGCGATCTCGAAGGACTTCAGGTAGATCTCTCTCATGGACTGCTCATTCAGCCATGTGCAGAGAAGACCGGTACGGTTGGTTTCCTGATCGTTCGTTGCAAAGTGCTTCACATAGGAGTACACGCCGTGTGCTCTTGCGCCGTTGACAGCGTTTGCGCACATCCAGCCGGCCAGAACGCCGTCCTCGGAGTAGTACTCGAAGTTACGTCCGCCGAATGCACTTCTGTGGGTGTTCGTCGCCGGTGCATACCAGCCGGACACGTCCATGTCGTTTGCCATCTCACCGATGGAATCGCCGAAGGCGTAAGCCAGATCCTTGTTCCAGGTGCAGGCGATCATCACGGCTGCCGGGAATCCGATGGAACCCTGGCCGGTGAAGTTGTTGTTGATGGAAGCAGGGCCATCGCAGTCATAGGTCTGAACCTTGTCGATGGACTTGATCGCAGAGGTCTCATAGCCGCCGAGGCTGATGAGCGTATTCATGTCAGCGGGGGTCAGCTCATCGAGGAGCGTATCCCACTGAGGATCGTCGTAGTCGACACCGCGAAGATCGGCAAGCTTCACGCCGTTCTTTGCGCCGGTCGTCGGCATGACATCGTCCGCGTTGTTGTAATCCTCTTCCTTGTAGTTCGTGTTGTTGACGTACTGGCTCTTCTGATCCTCCGGCATCTCGAAGTTGGTCGGAGCAGCGGTTGCCTCGTCATAGTTTGCAAAGCCATCCTTCCGGGACAGGTAGGTGATGCCCTCGCCCTCTGCGAACTGGAACTGGTTCACAGCAGCGATCTTGTCGGAAGATCTCTTGTTGTTCTCATCATAGACGATCTTGTCCGGGACGTTGACGGTCTTGGAGTCGATCTTGTCATGTGCATCGGTGTTGATGGAGATCTCATAGTCTCCATCGTCGAGGACGTAGCAGCCCTCGCCGTAGGTGTCATAGGAGGCCATGTCCTCGAGAGCAAACGAGATGGTGATGGTCTGAGAGGCACCCGGATCGAGCAGGTCGGTCTTTGCATACTCGATGAGGTTTGCAGCCGACTTCTCGATGCCGCCGTTCGTGTAAGGCGGATTGTAGTAAACCTCGACAACGTCCTTGCCTGCGACATCGCCGGTGTTGGTCACCGTGACATCGAAGGAAACGGTCGTGCCGTCGTTCGTGATATCACCCATCTCCTGGGAGAAGGTGGTGTAGGAAAGACCGTAGCCGAACGGATAGACAACTGCGGAATCGTAGTCGAAATCCATGTTGCCGGCCTGTGCTTCCGCATAGGCGGTCTCGTAATACTTGTAGCCGACGTAGATACCCTCGACGTAATTGACGAAGGTCGGATACGCCTTGCCGCCGTCAGCAAACATGTTGTCGACGCCAAACTCTTCCATGTTGGTGTAATCAAAGTCGCCGAAGTTGTTGGCACTCGGTGTGGACAGAAGGTCCGCAACGAAGGTATCGGCGGTCTTGCCGGACGGGTTCACGGTACCTGCGAGGATCTCGCCGAGGCCGTCAAAACCGGTCTGACCGGTGCCCGGGCAGTAGAGCACGGACTTGATCTGCGGATAGTCGTTGACAAAGCCAAGCTCCATCGCATTTGCGGAGTTGACGATGACAATGACGTTGTCGAAATCGGAAGTGACTTCGTTGAGCAGAGCGGTCTCGCGGTTCGAGAGCTCCAGATAGGACTTCGAAGCATCGAGATCATCTGCCTGATCGGAATAGCGGACACCCGATGCGCCGAAAGGTCCCTCGGTGCTGAAGGTATCTTCGCCGTCATAGCTCATCGGAAGGTCTGCGCCCTCGCCGCCGGATCTTGCAATGAAGAAGATCGCGGTATCGGAGTAGTCCTTCGCGCTGTTGAACAGGTCGCCGTACTCATCGACGGTCGGCTCCGGAATCGTCCAGTCCTGGCCCATCATGCCGACGGTCGGACGGTCGGTTCTCCAGTTCGTGTAGAAGTCCACGAGATCCTGGTTGTACTCGATTCCCGCATCGGTAAGGCCCTGCAGGAAGGAAACGGTCGGATACTGATCGGACATCGATCCGGATCCGGTGCCGCCGTAGATCGGGTTCGTGGAGGACCAGCCGAAGACGTTGACCTTCGCGCCGGACTGAAGCGGCAGCTCGTTGTCATCGTTCTTTAACAGGACGATGCCCTCTTCTGCGATCTGCGTTGCGACTTCCTTTGCATGCTGGGAAGACTCATCGGAGATCTTTCCGCCGCCCATGGCCATGTTCACCATGGAGTAGACGGGCCCTAAAACGATCGTATTCAGCGTGATGACAAGAATTGCAAAAAATGCAATCCAGGTCGTCTTCCGGATAATCTTTCTTTTTGGGCTTTTGCTTTACTTTGACCGTCACCACGATTGCAATGACGATCGCAGCCACGAGCGCAGCGATGATGATAACCAGCTGCGGGATCATGGTCTGCAGGACGGCAATGACGTCCGCAATGTTAATTGACAGCATAAATACCTCCCTCCAGTAAACTACTGTCTCCCCGGAAGCGCCATTGCCCCGGGTCTGTACACAATCTACCAGAGTTCGCGTTCCGCAACCCTTCCTGTCACAAAATGACACTTTTCTGGCACAAACGGTAAAAAATACGTAGCCACGCTCTGTCCAACCTGCATAAAAAAAGCCGTCCGGGAAGCTGTTTTCCCGGACGGTATGTCCATTTCGTACAATCGTACGACAATTTCCAGTTGAAGTCTTATGCTGTCTGCACAGTCCGTCTCTTCTTCTGCCACTGCACGAACGTGCACAAAGCGACGATCGCAAGACCCACGAGATCGGTCACGGTCTCCGGGGCGATGAGAAGAATGCCGCCTGCCGCAAAGGCGATGCGGATCACTGGATCTGCCTTTGCAAAGAGGTACCCCTCAAAGGCCGCCGCCAGGGCAAAGAGTCCGATGAGGGTCGTTGCGGTGACAACGACAACGGAGAGCGGCGTTGAGTCGACGAGAATCAGCGCCGGGTTGTAGCAGATGACATAGGGTACCATGAAGGCTGCAATCGCAAGCTGCGAGGCGCGGAATGCGGTCTTCATCGGATTTGCCTTTGCGATCGCGGCGCCCGCATAGGCGGCAAGGGCCACCGGCGGCGTGATATCCGCGACGATGCCGAAGTAGAACACGAAGAAGTGGGCCGCCATTGCGGGCACACCCATGCGGATCAGGATCGGCGCGCAGGTCGCCGCCATGATGCAGTAGGTCGCCGTGGTCGGAACACCCATGCCAAGGACGATGCAGCAGAGCATCGTGAGAAGCAGGGCGATGATGAGGTGCGTTCCCGCGACCTTGATGATGCCGTTGATGAGCTCGTTTGCAAGGCCCGTCATCGTGATGGATCCGGAGATGATGCCCGCAACGCCGCAGGCAGCCGCCACGGTGATGGTGCCCCGTCCGCCGGCCTCCAGCGCATCCAGGAACTTCTTCGGGGTGATGCGGTTCTCCTTGTCGAAGAGGGAAACCACGATGGAGAGGACGATGGAATAGGCCGCCGCCCTCTGCATGGTCATGTAGTTGCCGGAGACCCAGACCACCAGCATGACCAGGGGAAGGAGCAGGTAGAGCTTTTTCACGAGCTGTGAAAAGTGCGGCAGCTCCTCCTTCGGAATGCCGGAGAGCCCCTCCTTCTTTGCCTCGAGGTGCACCGAGATGAAGATGCCGGTGAAGTACAGAAGTGCCGGGATAATCGCGGCGACGAGAACGCTGCTGTAGGGAACGCCGAGGAAATCCGCCATGAGGAAGGCCGCGGCGCCCATGATGGGCGGCATGATCTGTCCGCCGGTCGAGGCGGCCGCCTCGACGGCACCGGCAAATTCCGGGCGGAAACCCGTCTTCTTCATCATCGGAATGGTGACGGAGCCCGTGGTCACGGTATTGCCGACCGACGATCCGGACACCATGCCGCACAGGGCGGAGCTGATGACCGACACCTTTGCGGGGCCGCCCGAGTACTTGCCGGCCACGCAGTTGGCGAGGCTGATGAAGAACTGGGAGATACCGGTTCTCTCGAGGAAGGCGCCGAAGATGATGAAAATCACGATGTAGCGCGAGCACACGTTGACGGGCGTCGAGAAGATGCCCTCCTTCGTGTAGAACACGTTCCGGACAAAGTAGCGGACACGCCCGAAGAACGAGGGATTCGTGAGCCCAAGGAACAGTGCATAGACCACAAAGAACAGCGCAACGATGAGGATCGGAAGACCCACGCACCGGCGCGTCACCTCAAGGAGAATCGCGATGCCGACAATGCCGATCACGATCTGGTACGGCTGAAATCGCGTTCCCTGCTGAATGATCGACTCCGCGTTGAACGTAAAGTAAAAGTACGATCCCATGCCGGCGATCATCATCACGATGTCATACCAGGGCATGTAGTTGACTCTCTGCTCTCCCTTTTTTGCGGGATAGACGAGAAACCCCATGAGGATCACAAGCCCTAAAAACGAGGTCAGGCGGATCTCCTCGAGGAAGGTTGCAAACAGGGTCACATAGATGCACCAGATCGAAAAGCCGATGATGATGCCCTTGACAATTCCTCCGGGAACACCGGTCCAGATCCTGGTGTTCGACTCCCGGTCGTACTTTTTCATGACGGCATCGACGTCCGCCTGGGCGTTTTCCGAAGCCGTGACAGTACTCATATCTTTCTGTTCATCAGTCATGGCTTGCCTCCTCCAGCGGGTCGTCCGCAGGATCGAGGGTCTGAACCTCAATCCCGTGCTCCTTGTAGTAGCGGGCTGCGCCCTCGTGGAACGGGGCCGCCATGCCGCTTGTTGCGGTATCCAGAGAGAGCTCTGCTCCCTTTGCGTTCTCGGCCGCGATGTTGTCCATGTGGTCGAAGATCGCACCGGTCATCTCGTAGACAAGGTCGGAGGAGAGGTTTGCGGAGACGATGACGGTTGCCTTGACCGTGATCGTCCCGACGTCCTCGTCCTGTCCGGGGTAGGTTCCTGCCGGGATGTCCGCTTCCGTATAATACGGGTGGTCTGCAAGGATCTTGTCCCTAAGGTCCCCGTCGATCGGGACAAAGGAGACGCCGTTTGTCGTTGCAAGCTCCGTGATCGCGGGCGTCGGCGGACCGGCGACGATGAAGGCGGCATCGATCATGCCATCCTTTAACGCCTCCTTGCTGGCGTCAAAGCTCTGGTACTGCGGCTTGATGTCATCAAGGGAAAGCCCTGCTCCCTCAAGGACGTCCATGGCGTTGAAGTACACGCCGGATCCCGCCTCGCCGACGGAGACTCTCTTTCCGCGAAGGTCCTCGACGCTCTTGATGTCCGGATCCATGGAAAAGAGCTGCACGGTCTCATCGTAGAGCGCCCCGAGCACGCGGAAATCGTGGGTCGGACCGTCCTGCTCGAAGGACTTCGTCCCGTCCCAGGCATAGGCCATGACGTCCGACTGGGTAAAGCCCAGCTGGAAATCCCCGTCCTGAATGGACTGGATGTTCACCTTCGAGCCGCCCGATGACACCGCGGTCACCTTGCCGTCGCTGTAGTTGGTCATGTACTGGGCGAGAACGCCCCCGTACGCATAATAGGTGCCCGCCGTGCCGCCTGTTCCGAACATCATCCTCGTCTGTCCGCACCCGGACAGCAGGATGGCAAGAACCGGCAGCAATGCAACAAGCACCGCACCTTTTGTTCCTCTCCTCACGTCAGCTCCTCCTCAAAAAAGCGCATTGCCAATATGTTTGTCCTATTTTAGCAGATGAGAGGGGAAAATACAGTCTCGCAATCCCCGGTAAATCCTGATACATTAAAGTCCGAATGAAAAGCACCCCGGTGGAAAACATCGGGTAAGACCATAGATCTGGATTCATTTCTTACAGGGGGACATATGGCACAGCAGGAAGAACAGACACAGAAGACCCGGATTCCGGTGATCACGATCAGCCGCGAGTACGGCGCCGGCGGACGCACCATCGCAAGGGGACTTGCAAAAGAATTCGACATTCCCTGGTATGACAAAGACTTTGTCGCAAAGACCGCGGAAAAATCCGGTTACTCGGTCGAGGACATCAACCGGGAGGGCGAGCGCCTCTCGAAGGGAAGCCGGTTCCTGAACTCGGTGCTCAACAACTCCGCTTCCTATACAAGCTCCCACGACGGCATCTATGAGGCACAGAAGAAGGTCATCCTCGATCTCTCCAAGGAACCCTGCATCATCGTCGGCCGCTGCGCGAACTTCATTCTCCGGGAGGCGAACGTCCCGGCCTTCTCCGTCTTTCTCTATGCGGACGAGGAGCTTCGCATAAGACGCGCCGGAGAGCTTGCCGAGAACGGGGACATGGAGCTTCGCCGCTTCGTCAACAAGATCGACACCCAGCGCGACAACTACTGCCGCAACTACACGCATCATTCGATGGGCGACTACCATCTCTACGACCTGTGCCTCAACTCCGGCCGCATGTCGATGGAGGAAAATGTTGCCCTCATCGCAAAGATGGTCCGGAGCATGGCAAGATAGGAAGAATGGCATATTGACAATCCCGACCGATCTCATCAGAATAGGCTTTCAGGCAATGCATCTCCCGCTTGGGGAGATGTGTTTTTTAAAACTTTCCCAATAAGTTGTACCCCGGAAATCTGTTGAGTTTGCAAGGCTTTTGACGCCGAGAACTCGCAGCTCCCATCAGGAAAATACCGTTAAACTTTCTGGTATTTACCCGAAAATGGGGTACAGCACAGCCGCAAAAATAAATTCAATCCGATAAATATGTTTTAAATGTTGATTTATGAGTTCTTTGTGGCACAATTGAACTTGGAAATAAGGTTCA
The DNA here is from genome assembly GCA_900315055.1 of uncultured Lachnospiraceae bacterium. Classification (GTDB taxonomy): domain Bacteria; phylum Bacillota; class Clostridia; order Lachnospirales; family Lachnospiraceae; genus CAG-791. The sequence continues at coordinate 210 of OMXP01000059.1, read as the reverse complement.
CTTGAACACACGAATGCTGCGTATTATGATGTATTTATCATAATATCTGCATTTTTAAGGAGCTCAGTTATGTCAGTACCGGAAGACGTACGTCGGGTATCACGGCCGGATCATACCGTTGTCTGTGACAGCGGCCATGACGGGCCGGAACAGTACATGGTTCGTCAGCGGGAACCGGGGACCAGGATCAACGGCAAGGTCATCGGCCAT
>OMXP01000116.1 GCA_900315055.1 uncultured Lachnospiraceae bacterium | reverse complement strand
CTGTGGTGCAAGACTTGCTCCGTTTGATATCAAGGAGCTTAGAGAGATCACAGCTTATGACGAGCTGGAACTGGATACCTTGGGAGATAAGAAGACAGCACTGTTTTTGATTATGTCAGATACAGATGCGACCTTTAACTTCCTGATCAGTATGGTCTATACCCAAATGTTCAATCTGCTCTGTGAAAAGGCAGATGATGTCTATGGAGGAAGACTTCCGGTTCATGTGCGATGTCTGATCGATGAGGCAGCCAACATTGGCCAGATTCCTAATCTGGAAAAGCTGGTAGCAACCATTCGAAGCCGTGAAATCTCAGCCTGTCTAGTTCTTCAGGCAAATGTTCTGATGGAAATAAGTTTCATATAGATGGAAATAAGCGCCATAATCGTATGAAATTATCATCCATAACGGCTGATCCACGGAATCCCACCCAGGCTCATGATCATCAGGGCATGGACAAGCGGCGGTTGGCTCTTCATACCGTGTTCGTAGAGGGAGACCGTGAGCTGAAGCACTTCGCGTCCATATAAATCCGTAAGGAACCGTGTTCCCGAGCTGGTCAGCTGACGAAGAAGTGTGTCCAGGTTGAGCGTTCCCAGTTCCTGTTCATACAGCTGAATCAGCTTTCCTTCTGAAAACCTGTCGGCATTCTTCAGGAGCCAGTCGATAATCCTGGCAAGCTCCAGATAAGGTTTCTCAAACGGATCCGGAGGCATGCAGGATCTGGCCGACAGCGCCAGACTGTGGGCTGTATAGTAATCCGGTGCCGGGTAAAAGCCGTTGAGCTTTGCCTTATTCGGCCATGGGCTGTCTACCAGCCGTGTTCCGTGAATCGGGCAGTACTTCACGCCATCGATCTGGTGCACCAGGTGCCAGCAGGGCTCACCGTATTCAACGAAGTCTTCCCAGATACAGTCGGGGCAGAACCGAAGCTGCTGTGTATTGCGCTGCAGTGCTCGTATCATATCGAAACGCTGGTTCTGTCCACGCAGGGATTCAGGCTGCTGAATACGGTCATACGCGGCCTCGGTGAACAGACCGGACAGGCGAAGATACGACAGTGCCGTGCATTCCCGGACGACAAGGCCTGAAGGCATATGGCATTCTTCAGGCAGCCATTCATCAATAAGACGAATCCGGTAGGGGAGCGTGACGGCGGCACGAAGGTCCGCTTTTGCACCGAACAGCTGCTGAAAAGTATAGATGTCTGCGCGGTTGCCGGAAAGGCGATGATACCGCGCCAGCAGGCTGTAGTAGGACTCTCCGGGAATCAACGTTGGGAACATCAGGAGCCGGGAAGCGGCATCAGTTTCAGTGGACATCATTCGGCACCCCGTCTGCACTGCCTTTTTCTTCGGTCGGCTTTTCTGACCGTTTTATCAGTTTCTTAGCGTAGACATAGAGAACGTCAGGATCCTTTTCCGTCGGATATGCCGCGCATACCTGCCGGGCAATCCCACGCGCCTCCAGCATTGTCCTTCCGGTTTTCGACACCAGTACGGTTGCGAGTTTCTGGACAAGATCCGTTTCGGTGCTTTGCTTTTCCAGGCGAATGACTTCATTCGGAATGGACGGCGCATCCCATAGACCTTCCAGGTTCTCCAGCCTGCAGTCCTCTCCATCAAGCATCTTCGCGCGTTCCTCTTTTGTCAATCCGAGTTTTGCGTCCGCCACCTGATGCACTGTCTGAACGGTAAAGGACTCGGTACCGCTGATGATGGCATTATCCTGGACCAGCTTGTAAAGGATCGCAAGCAGGAACTGATTCCCGAAGGTTTCTTCGTAGAACGCATCGGCCATTTCGTCCGTTAACGGTACAGCCTTTTGCGTATACTGATAGGTCCACAGCGTCGTCATGTACCTGTTCCATTCACGGGATCCCTTCTTCAGCAGGTCCATGTGAACCTCGCCTTCACCTGTCACACGTTTGGCCTGCTGGAACTCCGACTGGATGATCTTAATGAAGTTCGGCGTGCCGACCATGACGATGGGGATATCGGCGTTGTTGATCAGGGACAGGATAAAGTTCAGAAGTTCTCTGGACGCAGGGCTGTCCTCCCGGCACAGACTCTGGATATCATCAATCACCAGGATGCCCAGACGGCAGGCGTCAATCGCGGCGCTCACATCACTGATGAAGATGTCCTTGCTCACACGGTTGTAGGACCGCTGCGTGGAGAACGTCGTACCAAGGACGTTGTCGATTTCCTGCAGGATCGCGTGACAGAGGCCTTTCATCGTACCGTCTGCAGGGCAGTTTACCTTAAGCCAGACAAGCTGATGCATCAGAAAGGGACGGCCCCTGTAGTTCGTATGAACGATGACCTGAGGATAGTTGGTCAGCACGTTCATCACGGAGCAGGTTTTGCCGACGCCGGAGATGCCGAATACCGGAAAGCCGTAGATCGGTGCCTTGTAGGATCGGTACAGCCTCTTCATCGAGTCAGTGTAGGGATATCCGGCTTCTTCGACAGCGCTTTGGACAACGGACATCGGCATCGGATTGCGGGAATAGTAGCCCCAGTGAAGGCAGCGGTCGATGTTCATGGCGATCTCGGTATCAATCACCGACGCGACATGCAGCTGCTTGATGTACTGGAGCTTATTCAGTCTCTCGACGATGCCGAGGTTCCGGTCTTCCTTATCGTACGGCAGGAGCACCATGAGCTTTGAGGCGTACTCGGTTCTGGGATCTCCAAGGTACGGCACCGCCTCGATCAGCGGATTTCCCATGAACAGTACCTCAGTCTCCTTGCGGTACGCGGCATCTTCGAAGAGATCCTCATTCATCGTCCTGCTCCTCCTGAACTCTTTTACTTCGGCGGCAGAATCCCGGCTTTTCTCAGCACTTCATCAAACCCGTCCTGCAACTCTTCGTTGTCGATGTACAGGCTGTCTCCGGCCTTCGGTTTTGTCTGCGGTGCTTCTTCCTGCCTCTTCCTGGCATCTGCGGCACCGGAGAGCTCCTCCTGTTCTTCTTCACGGCTGACATCAATGCCTTTCCTGACAAGAGCCTCGCGGATCTTCGTGACGCCTGCCTTCTGGCTGCTGTTCTGACGGACGAGCTTATTCATTTCCTGCTGGAATTCCGCGTTGGCCTGGTTCTGCTTTGCGTTGTATTCGGCCTTCTGTCTGCGGTCCTCTTCCTGGTAGAGATCCATGTCGTCCTTCGTCATGCCCCTGAACGGAGTGCTGCGTTCCAGCAGAGTACAGCTGATCAGCCTGCCGTCTTTGTCGGTGACATAGATGTTGTCCACGCAGGACGGATCGTAGGATACGGTGATGCTGTAGCGGCCGCTTGAACGGGCGGAGGCAAACCAGTCTTCCTGTACTGCTTCTTTGCAGGTATAGTAGAGGCCCTGGAAGTGAATTCCCCTCTCTGTTACTTTAGCACTGCCATGGGGCAGCAGCACGCGGTACATGTCCTCTTTCGAGACAACCCGCAGGGCTCCGCCGCAGTACTTCATGCCATAGTTCCACAGGTCCAGCGGTGTGGCATTGACACCGTCCCGGATCATCTCCGGCGTGCGCTGGTAGGAGTCCGCATCCATCCACGTCTTGTTGTACAGGAGAACGCACAGGATCATTCCCCTGGTAAAGGATTCCAGATCCATGCAGGCTTCCGTGCGGTAGTCTTTTGCCCCTCTGGTCCCGGCGTCCTTGTCGACATAGCCGGGGACGATGTCCTTCAGCTTTCCCTGACAGATGTGGAAGTTGTTCTCGATCACGCCCTTCAGATCTCCACGGTAAGGCGGGCAGTTCTCCACCATGATGCCGAGCTTTGCAATCAGCTCTTCCACGCCCTTGCCGCCGAGCTCACCGTTGTCGGCAATCAGGACAGACGGCAGATGATGGCAGGGCCAGTCCTCTTCCCTGATCTCAATGCCATACCTTCTGCAGAATTCGACCTTGTCCTCCGCGGAGTTCTTGATCGCCAGCAGAGCCTGCTTCCAGGAAGCGTCAGTCAGGCTGATGTGCAGGCCTGTGACGATGTGAGAGTACGAGTCCCTGACAAAGAACACGACAGGGCGCCCGATCACTTCTTCACGATGATTCTTCCGGACCAGATAGAAATCGCCGATCGTGCCGTCGATCTGGGCCTTCTCCCCGGGACCGCTCACCGTTATCTCGGTCTTTCCCGTGATGGGGCGGTGATTGAGGACATACCTGTGTTCCCCTTCTTTCTTTTTCAGGTCTTTGATGCTGCCCTTCCGGTTCTTGCGGTACCAGTACAGGAACTGTTCCAGGGAAGGGATCTCGTCCGGCGGCAGGCTCTTTGCCTGTCCCTGGTCGTCCTTTTCAACGTACTTGAGGCCGATCATCCATTGATAGGTGCTGTTCAGGGTTGCGGTGGTTCCTGCTGCCAGATAGTGCCTGTCATAAGCATCAGCGAAGTTCTTGAGATCCTGCTCTGTAAGGATCTTGCCATTGTTGCCGGTCCTTTTCGGACGGCCGAGCCATGTGCTGTAGGTCGGCTTCCTGTGACCGCCGCAGTTCCGAAAGCCTGGCAGAAGGGCATTCATGTTCTTTCCGCCTTTCCAGTACCTCCCGAGATACGGATACAGGTTGGGGACTTGTACTTTGCCTTCTGCTGCAGCTTCGATGAGAAGCTTCTTTCTCTCTTCAGGCTGGTAGATCTGCGGTTCCTTGTCCACAACGCCCCGGATCAGTTTCCACGCCTTGTCTCTGCTTTTCTTCATGGCAGGAGAGAGCGTGTCCTCATCTATCGGATCGTCTGCGGAGATGACAGCGACAAGCTTTCCTTCGCCCAGCCCGCTGATCAGGTCCGATGCATGGATAGAGCGGGGGATATTGCCTTTTGAGTCCACATCGATCCACCAGCAGACGTTGTCGTCACCGGAAGAGATATACAGCAGCCGGTAGGTGTGTCCGTTTTCCTGACTGCGCAGCAGCTGTCCCGTGACAGGCTGAAGTGTTCTGCTTTCTTCCATAGCATTGCCGGTCATATCAACAGCCCTCCAGGATTATTCTTCTTGGATCGTCCAGGCAGATCCTGCGATCCAGATTCAGCGGGATCCGTCCTTCCCGCACCATGTGCTTGAACAGCTGCAGGACCGTTCCTGCTGGCAGATGGCATTCCGATTCCAGACCATCGATGATGTCGTGGAACGGAATGGAATCGTCCTGGTACAGTTCAAAGAGCACGTCTTCCATCCTGCTTCTCAGGTCGGCGGCCGGAATCAGTTCCTCCACAGGACGTCCTCCGGTGATCCAGATGATGTTGCGGGCACGGATCCGGTTGATGTTTTTCTCGGTGCGGATCTTCCAGTCGACATGGTGGTCCTCCCAGTAGAGATGCTCGATCTTCAGCTTCTCCATAACACGCTGGTTCTCAAGCTCCGAGGACGGCTTGACTGCCGCCGCATGCCAGATGCCATTCTGACAGTAGTAGAAGTCGGTTGTCATCACGACAGGCCAGTTGTTGGCCTCCGGGTGTTTCACACCGAGCCCTGCAGCGATCAGCTCTGTCTCGCAAAGCGGCAGAGGATACTGCTCCCGGATGTCCGTTACAGTCGGATCGTAATCCAGAATCAGAAACAGGTCCCGCTCCAGGCTGGACATCAGGTGATGAATGCGGTCCGCCGTTTCACCGCGGACGCGGCATACCTGTCCTTTGGATGGAAAGTCATGCGTTGTGATGTAGGGCTTGTACTCCGCACCCTCTCCGATGCCGCGGCCTTCTTTGAGCCTCCGCATCTGCACGCTCTGCGACCATCTGCTTTTCCGCCTGCCCATAATCGTGTCTCCTGTATACCTGCGCTCATCTGCCGCAGTAAATCTATGATTCCACAGTCAAAGTATCTTGGATTTGCCTGCTCCGTTATAGTGCGCCTATGTTTTCACCACGCACATGAATCTACGCACGAAGCTGGTTACTCCGCCTTCTATTATACAAGATATTTCCATTTTTGGGCGTATATTATGAAATATATTTCCATGTATAGGAGAAACACAACTGCATTATGGAAGATAATTATAAAAGCCGCCCATGGCGGGCGGCTCTACGAAACTCATTTACATATTATGGATTTTATTTACATCTCAACAGCAAAGTCGCAGCTCAAAGCAATCTATAAGGACAATGCTGATACCATTATCGGCAACATGGATTCCCAAATCTTCCTTGGAGGCTCTGAGAAATCAACACTAAAGGATCTCAATGAGATTCTTGGTAAAGAAACCATCGACATGTATAACACAGGCGAGACCAGGGGCCAGTCCCAAAGCTACAACATGAACTATCAGAAGCTCGGACATGATCTTATGAGCATGGATCAGCTGGCAGTAATGGACGGTTCAAAATGTATCGTGCAGGTAAGAGGCGTGAGACCTTTCTTCTCAGATAAATATGACCTGACACAGCATCCGAACTACAAGCTGACAGCT
>OMXP01000069.1 GCA_900315055.1 uncultured Lachnospiraceae bacterium | reverse complement strand
TAGGAATGTTCCGAAATTGAAAAATCAATCGAAGATTGATTTCTTATTTTCGGGGTTGCATTTCTACTTGATTGTCAGATATTCGATTTTGAAAACTGCTTCCCGAAACGATCTGGCCGTTTCGGTTTTGTCTTGGCTCTTTGTGAGCCGCAACTCATTTACTATATCTCAGAACCTTGATCTTGTCAACAGGTTTTTTCATTTTCTTTACTCTTACGAAGAAGGCAAGTAAATGATCAGTCCTGTCTAATCTCGGTTCGCCACTGCTTTTTGCGGCAGCGACATAGATCATAGCATTGAGTCATCTGGAATGCAAGCACTTTTTGAAACTTTTTTGAAGGCGTTTCACCAAGGCTCCATTCGAGCGGAGAAAGCGGGATTTGAACCCGCGCGCCGGTTAAACCCGACCTACACCCTTAGCAGGGGCGCCTCTTCAGCCTCTTGAGTATTTCTCCAAAGCCTGATTCGGAATCGTATTTACTTTTCCGTATCTGCTGTCTTTTGGGGACAGCTTTGTCATTATACGCGCCCAGACGGATTTCTGTCAATCACAAGATATGGGCTTAACCGGTTCTTTCCACACGATTTCTTGTGGTCTGTGGCTTTCTTCCTTATATAGAAAACCCGCCGGAATACTTTCTCCGGCAGGTCTTCTGTTTCAACTGTTATCCGTATGCGCTTCGCATCTACTGTGCAAGCGGCTTCACCTCATCATAGAGATCCTTCCCAGTGGAATCGATGACGACGATCGCCGGGAAGTCCTTCACGGTGAGACGCCGAATGGCCTCGGTCCCCAGGTCGTCATAGGCGATGACCTCCGCGGAGGTAATGCAGCGCGAGAGCAGTGCGCCTGCACCGCCGATCGCTGCAAAGTACACGGCGCCGTTCCGCACGATTGCCTCATGTACCTCTTTCGAGCGTCTGCCCTTGCCGATCATGCCCTTCAGCCCCAGATCCAGGAGCTGCGGCGTATAGGAGTCCATGCGGCCTGCGGTCGTAGGGCCTGCCGCGCCGATGACCTTTCCCTCTCTTGCGGGGGAAGGTCCCATGTAGTAGATGACGTTGCCGGTAAGATCAAACGGGAGTTTTCCTCCCTCCTTCAGGGTCTGTGCCATCCGCTTGTGCGCCGCATCGCGGGCGGTATAGATGGTGCCGGTCAGAAAGACCATATCTCCTACGGTAAGATCCCGGATTTCCTCATCTGTCAGCGGAGCTACGATGTGTTTTTCCATGTCAGATCACCCTTCTCTCATGCCGGTTTACATGGCAGCAGATATTGACGGCGACCGGAAGTCCCGCGATATGCGTGGGATAGGTCAGGATCCTGACGGAGAGTGCCGTCGTACTCCCGCCAAGACCTGCAGGGCCGATGCCGGTCTCGTTGATCTTCTGAAGGATGGTCTCCTCCAGTTTCCGGATATGGGCAAGCTCCGAGTGACCGTCAACGGGCAGGGTCAGGGCGTGCTTTGCCATCTCGGCACACTTCTCAAAGTTGCCGCCAATGCCGACGCCGATGACCATCGGAGGACAGGCGTTGGGGCCTGCGTCCTTTACGGCAGTGAGGACCGAGCGGATCACACCCTCCTCGCCATCTGCAGGAGTCAGCATGAACAGTCTCGACTTGTTCTCCGAGCCAAAGCCCTTCGGCGCCACGGTGATCGTCACCTGATCCCCCGGCACAATCTCCTCATGGAGGATGCAGGGGGTATTATCCTTCGTATTCACGCGAAGCAGCGGGTCCGAGACCACGGACTTTCGAAGATATCCCTCGACATATCCGCGTCGGACTCCCTCGTTCACGGCATCGGTCAGATCCCCGCCCGTGAAGTGGACGTCCTGTCCGATCTCCAGAAACACCGTCGCCATGCCGGTATCCTGACAGATCGGGACCTGATCCTCCTTTGCAATCGCAAGGTTCTTCTCGAGCTGCTCGAGGATCTGCCTGCCAAGCGGGTTCTGCTCCGTATTCTTTGCCTGATCCAGGCGCTGCCTCATGTCATCCTGCAGCCCGTAGTTGGCTGCAATGCACATGTCGCGGATCGCCTCCGTGATCTTACTCGTATCGACTTCCCGTATCATCGCCTTATCCTTTGATGTCCTTCAGGACACTGTCGAGCTCCTCGTCCGTCGGGTGCGTCGGGTTCCAGAGGATGTGCTGTCCGTCGTTCTCATAGCGGGGAATCAGATGGATGTGGAAGTGCTTCACCGTCTGTCCGGCCGTCTCGCCGTTGTTCTGAACAAGGTTCAGGCCGTCGGCATGCAGCTTCTTTACAAGCAGAGCGGAGACCTTCTTTGCAACAATCATCGCCTCAGCTGCCGTCTCCTCCGGGATCTCGGACAGATCCTTGTAGTGCTCCTTCGGCAGGATCAGCGCATGGCCTCTGGTTGCCGGGCCGTTGTCGAGGATGACGCGGAAATGGTCGTCCTCATAGATGGTGCGGGATGGAATGTCCCCGTTTGCAATTCTGCAGAAAATACAGTTCTCATCCTTCATGATGTCTACCTCCTGACACACTGATTTTAGATGTCCCCTCCGGGAAGGTCAATCGGATTCCGGCACTGAACGTGGCGGACCATTTGAGCCTCCTTCCGTCTGTTCCCGGTTTTTCAGGACTCCAGGGCTTTCTCCACGGCAGACCTGTATCGCTCTTTGTCGGATTCGCTCAGGTTCATGAGCTCCACCGTATGATCGTAGGTGAAGTGATTCTTTTTCATAATCTCCACGATTGTTTCTACTCTGTTCTCTTCCCGGCCCTCTTCCCTGCCTTCTTTTCGGCCTTCTTCCAGGCCTTCCTGCTTTCCCTTTTTTATGAACTGATCAATGATGGTATCCACGGTTATCGGTCCTCCTTCCGCATCCAGCGCACATTTAATTTCAACGAATCGACGATCTCCGGTCAGCGCACGCATGAGATTCAGAAGTGCATGCGCATGGTTCACAACCGTCGGTTGATCCGGCAGATAGTCACCATACTTTCTCAACTGGCAGAACCATTCGGCAACAATCCGAAATTCGCTCCTGAAATGGCTCAGCTGCTCTTTACTCAGCCACGCAACTTCCACCACATGGATCGGGTAGTCTGAAATGTACTTCTCCAGACGGCTCCTGTCTTCGGGATTCAGGCCGGAGAGTGCATTCGGATCGAACCACTCCTTCAGGCTTTTTGGTCTGTTCCACCTGGTCTTGTACCCCATGTACAGTACCAGGGTCAGGACAGGGTGCCTTCCCTCCCCGTGTTCGACCTCATGCCGGTAGGACGCATAGTCATAGCCCATGACCCGTACCGGCATGTCAGGATCCGGTGACGTCTGGTTCTCAATTCCAAAGAGTGCAATGCCAATCAGTCCGTCCTTCCAGAGCTTTACGACATCGCGCACCTGTCCCCGAAGGGCTCCGTCTCCCATGTAGGCAGAGTTCGTATCCAGTTCCTGAAGATCCTCCGGCTTCACGCACTGATTTCCCTGAAAAACGATTGCGTTTACGATGTCGGCGAAAACATCGTTGTAAGCTTCCAGCTGCTTTTCAGCCTGGTCCTTTTCTCCCATGCAATCTCCTTTCTCAATAGTAGCACAGCCGCACGGCCAGGATCAGTCAGATACCTGCTGCACCTTCTCTTCTTCCGGTGTCTCTTTCCTCTCCCGCACCCTTGCGTAAATGGCAAGAAGCAGTCCCATGAGCGCAAGAAAGGCCGCCGCGCAGAGAAACGATCGAAGCTGCGCCTGTTCCACCGGCAGGATCTTGCCCGCGATGGCGGTGATAAACGCGGCAAGAAACAGGAACAGAGCGCCCTTCTTTCCTCTGCCGCCGGATTCTGCGGACGCCATCTCTACCCTTTTCTCCGTATTTTCCTGCGTCAGCTTTGGGCTGTACGCCCTGCCGTCTCCAGGATCTGCGCAGAAGCCAATGTCCTTCTTCCTGCAGGACGCGCAGGGATCCGCTTCCTGCCGGGGCCTTATCGGATCTTCTTCCGGAGCGGGTTTTTCCCGTGCGATTGTCCGCAGCTCCTCAAAATCAAATGCCTCCTCGCCAAGAGCCTGTCCGCCAGTCTGGGCAAAAATCCGCTGCACGTCCTGCTCCCGAAGGATTGCATTCTCGTCCTTTGTCATTTCAAGGAGCGTAAGAAGTGCTCTCACGGTTTTCTTATCGCTCCCCTGAAGGCTCTCCTTGAGATATCGGATCAGTGCGGGAAGGCCGTCCGGCTTTGGCCGCCCCGGATCGTAGAAAAAGACAAAGTTCTCCTCGGACAGGTCATAGAAGATGAGTTCCGGGGAGAGCTGCAGGCATGCCCGTTCCAGCAGATACCTTGAGAGTCCGCCGAGGGTCTGCACGGCCTCCGTAAGAAGCTTTGCGGCAAGACGCCCTGTCATCGTCCCCGGGCGAAGCGCCGAAAGGCTCCGCTTTCCCGTGACATCCGCATACAGGAACGTGTCCGCATCAATCTGCCGCAGGCTGCAGGAGAGAAGCCCTTCGATGCGGTTGGCCGTGATCATGCGGTACTGATAGGCATTCCGGACATCCGCATCCGCTCTGCACAGAACGACGAGATAGTTTTTCCTTGCGTCATGGTAGCTCGAGTACACCTTAGTGGTTTCCATTCGCACCTGCTTTCTCCCTGAGCTTCAGGGCAAGATAGGTTGCACGCCGAAAGCGTCGCACCTGAAGGGGCGGGTCGCTCTTTCGCGTATTGATCCGCACCGAAAACGAGAAGACGCCCCGCGGCATGACCGCATCTGACCGGAACACGGCGGGATACGAGGTCCCCTGAATGTGGAAGGTCAGCATGGTTCCGCTCGTCTTTGCCGAGCAGGTGACAGAGTCCGCCGCGAGGTACTTTCCGCTCATCACTTCGCTCCCTCTCCCCTTCGCCCGATACGCGTTCGGGGTAAAGGAGAGTCTGGAATCCCGGGCGATGCTCTCCCGAAACCCGAGGATCACCGCGTCCTGGGCCGCTATGCAGCGGTTGTATAGGACAAAGCTCATCGTAAGAACACAGACAATCACAACCAGCGCGATCGGCAGAACGAGAGCAGCTTCAAGGGTCAGATAGGCAGGCAGCTTTTTTCTCACAGAGCACCTCCAAGGAAAAGACCAAATGCCCCGGCAAACCCGAGGGCGGAAAACAGCAGGAACGGCAGGCGGCTCTTTCGCGTTGCCTTCTTCAGGGCAAGCAGCAGCGCGCCGGTGACCGATGACAGAAGAAGGGAAAACACAAGCCCCGTAAGGCAGCTCATGCCGCCAAGAAGAAGGCCTGCTGCAAGATAGAAGATCCCATCCCCGTACCCCACCTGTCCTCCTGTCAGGAAGGAGAGAAGACACAGGAAAAGGCCGGGCAGAAGTCCCGTGACCGCCTGCAGGAGATCCTGCCGAAGAACGGAGAATACAATGCCCGCCGCAAGAAGGAGCAGAAGGGCAATCAGCGGGACATGCCTTGTCCGCACGTCAAAGAATGCAAGGACAATCAGTCCCGAAAGCGTCAGTATCCATGCGATATAGTCCATCAGCTGCCTCCTCCGCACTTTGAGCACGGCCGTCTTGTGTCCTGTACCTCGGAGAGCGGCACCTCGAGCACGGTCCGCTTGAGAGAAGAACAGTCCTGGGATGCGTGGTAGCGGTTTCCGTCTGTCGTGATATACAAAGTTCCCGTAAGGGCCGGGTGACAGCGCTCACAGGGATAGTACTTTGCACCGCCCTGATTTCGCGCGCCCGGAACGGAGCCTGCCGATACCGGATAGGAGTCGATGTGAAGGTACCTGCAGTTCCGGTCCCGGTGGTACACCGTCCCGCTCGGGGTGATGAAAACGATCTCCACATTTTCATCCGCCTGTCCGTCCCCGCTCCCGTCTCCCAGTGCGTAGCCCGTAAAGGCATGTCCGTAATATCTTGCCTGAAGGCCGGTTCTCGAGAGCCCGAAGATCGATGCCCCGAAGGGTTCGACACGGTAGTCCGCGACAAGATCGATGTGATCGTCCGCTGTCAGAAGCTCTGTCTGCAGGTACGAGATCGAACGGCCGCCGTCCGCAAGGACGCTGTTTTCGAGATAGTCCTCTCCCAGGTAGTTCACCACCATGCCCCGCACGGCGCTCTCACTTGCAAAAAACTCCAGTGCCTCTTTGGCAAGGCTCTGACCGGAAATGCCGCTCCCGGTTTCCGCCGCATCTGCCTTTGCAAAGTCCAGAGGCCGTCCCGTAAGGTCTGCCTTTGCATAGCGCAGGTAGTAGGCATATTCGGAGGCGGCGGTGCCGGCCTCGTGGAGAGCCGCCATCATGGTGCTCTCGAGGCGGATCATGTCAAAGATGCTGAACAGACAGACAAAGAACAGCAGAAAAAGCGGCAGGACAAGGGCTGCCTCAAGCGTCATGGAGGCTCTGAGAACAAGGAAGGAAAGCGATGCCCCTGCCGAAGGCCTGCGGTTCGGGAGAGGCCCTTCCGGATATGGCGATGGACTTCGCCGCCGGCAAGATGAATGACCGCTGCCATGCAAAGGCATTGCTTTCCTCCCTCCTTCCCAAAAAAATCAGTCGTAACCGGCACTCCGGTACACGCTGCAGGTGATGCCGCCCTTTCCCCTGAAATCGCAGGCGATCTCGATGACGTCCACGAGGTTGTCAATGCGAAAGTTCCCGTTCCCCTTCGTCAGCCGGAGGTTCTGCTCGATGAGATCGAGCAGGCGCACATTGGTGGTACCGGGGGAAGCAAGATCCTGCAGATACAGGAACGCATTGAGGTACTCCTCATAGGTAAATCCCTGATCCTGTCCCTTTGTGTTCCCCTGCCAGGTGTCCACCTGGAGGATACTGGCAAGACCGTTCTGAAACGTCCGGTCCGTCTTCAGGATCGGCACCCTGTTGCCCTTCATCAGCGTCCGGACATCCGTGAGGGACTCGATGTAGCTCCAGATGACCACCGCTGCCGCGGTAAAGAGCGGCTCCAGCTGGGGACTTAAGACAATCAGCGAGAGCAGGGCTCCCGCAGCCTTTGCCTGTGCCATGCGCTTTCTGGAGCTGAGAAGATAGGTCAGGTTTGCCGCCTCCCGCACTGCAAGAAGCCTGGTGCAGACGGCGGAAAGGTTCTGCCGGTCCGTGCTCTTCCCGCAAAGGACATATTCCTTTTCATAGGAGAGAGCACCCGTGCCAGGTGTCCTGTAGTCCCCGCATTTTTCATTGAGGTAGAGGACCATCATCATGGAACCCGCCGGGGTGTAGGCATGGGTGTTTTCCGCCCTGGCACCCGTTCCGCCCATGACCCTCCGTTTTGAAAACGGGTTCTGAATCGATTTGGCCGAGAGATTGCTTTCCGATCCGAAGATCTGCACCAGCACGGGCTGCGAAAGGCGCCGATCCAGCGCCTCAAAGGGGTTTCCGGCTGAGATATCCACTTCATCTTCGATCCCGTCCCCGTCCAGGTCGTCGTATCCATCCCTCGGGACACCCATGGTGTCCGCTTCGGAGAGCTTTTTCCGGACATCTTTTGAATAGTTTTCATACACATCGGGACTTTCACTGTCCCAGCCTCTTGCCTGAAGTCTTCCGGAGAGATTTGCGATGTTCCATGCCTGCCCGGTCATCACCTCGGATGTGAAGTACGCTGCGATCTGTTCCCGGAGGGCTTTTCCGTTCTCATCAAAGATCGTCCGGTATCCGGTGATCCTGGCATCGGAAAGGCCAACGCCGGTCAGCGTCCCCGCAGTCAGGGCCCCGTACCCTTTCGGGGTCAGGTTCGTCTCAAGGCAGGTCTTCAGGTGTTCTGTCGTCCTGGAAATTCCGCCGCCTGCCGTGCCGTAGGACGTGTCTATGAAAAACAGGTCATAGCGGCGCATCAGCTCGCGGTGATATTCCGAAAAAACATAACTGACACCGGTGTCGGTGACAATCTCCGAGATCTGCCTCACACCGTTTCGCCTTGCCCCATCTACAAGGACGAGAACGAGTGAGAGGACAATCGTCAGGATCATCGACAGGAAAACGGTAAGATAGGCATTCTGCTGTTTTGTCTCTCTCATGGCTTTCCTCCGGTGTCAGCCGTCTTGCTGCTGAATCGTTTGTTCGCTGGCTCATGGTCGTTCCGTTCTGCCCGGAACGGTTCCTTTGTTTCGATACTGCGCCCCTTTTCTCCGAAGGGCGGTTTGTGACCGTCCGGGGACGCCTTTGCCCCCGTTCGAGTCTTCTCTATCTGACCTGGTTACTCTTTGTCGTGATCCGTGTCATGACGTTGTTGACTACTTTTGTGATTTCCGTCCGAAAGACGATGACAAGTGATATGAGCACCACGATGATCAGGATGATCTCAACCGTGCCCATACCCTCCTGGTCGTCCATGAATTCCTTCAGAACATTTCCCATCGGGCAGTGCTCCTTCCTGACTGTATGCAGATGTCATGCATTTCTTTCCCGGTGCATTGGACTCACCTCCTCTCCTTCTGCCATATTTCCCGTTTACAGGTTAAATCCGGAAAATGCCGGTACCATGATGATGACCATCACCACCACCAGCATCAGGATCATCGGAACAAGGAGCCTCGTTCCCGCCTCCTCGCCGGCAAGACGTGCCGACATCTTCCTCGATTCAAACGCATCCTCCGCCTCCCGCATGAGGGATGTGAGAAGTGCGCTGTTGCCCTTTCGAAGGTTCTGCGAAAGCAGCATGCCAAACCTTGTGTAGTTCTTCTGCCGGCAGCGGATCGCAAAGTGCGACAGTGCGGTGACATCCGACACGCCGAGCGAGAGTTCCCGGCACAGCAGTCCGATCTCCTCGTATGCGTACCGTTTTTCTCCTCCGGCCTGTCGTTTCTCTTCGTACTGCGCGGCGAGCCGGAAGAAGACGTTCCGCACGCTCATGCCGGCGCCAAGGTAGAGCACAAAGCAGCTCACGATCTGCGGATAGTCCCGCACCATCTGCTTTTCCCGCTCCTCGATCTTCTCGTGAAGCCTCGAGTCGGCGATAAAGTACAGGGCAATGCCGATGATCGAAAACAGGACCAGGATCTGAATACTTCTGTCTTTTTTCTTCTCCGACCAGGTAAGGGTCACCCCGTCCACTCTTCCCGGCAGCACGAGCTTTTCGTCGGTGGTGTCGGCGGAGCTGTCAAGGAGCGCCTCGCCGATGTGATGCAGAAAGGCCTCCTCTTTGGAGCGCTCCTTCGGAATCACGGTGACTTCGATCTCCTCGACGTACTCCTCGTCCTGGCAGGTAAGAAAGCAGCGGATTGTCACGTTCCTCGTCTGGCCGTCCGGCACCTCGTCCGCAAAGACGGTCCCGTCCCGGTCGATCAGGGCACTGTCGAGACTGTCATAGGAAAGATCGAAGGGATAGTCCGGAAGCTTCGAGACAAAGGTCAGGCGCGTGTTCACGTGCTGCAGATCCTGGTTTGCACAAAGGATTGCACTTTGCAGCTCTTTTGCCGCTTCTTTTTCCAGCGCATCGAGCTCCTCCTTTGTATAGGTTCCCGGAAGGACCTCCACGGACCAGGTACCGGCTTTGGTGTCTCCTGCGCCGGCGTTCAGCTCCACGGTGTCCGTCTCCTTCGTCCGCTCAATGTACTGGGTGCCGTCCTCTGCGGTCTGAATGCGGGAGTTATTCCCGCTCTTCACAAGGACGATGAGAGAAAGAAGCGCTGCCAGAAGCAGGAGCATCAGAACGTTCCCGATCTTTTCCGCGTAGTAGCGCTCTCCCCTTGCGGGATCCTTCCCCGGCTCCAAGGTGTTCAGATCTTCGAGCACCTTCCGGTCGATGAGACGTTTCTTCCCGGCCTTTTCCAGGGTTCGAACAAGAAGAAGTCCCGCCCTGCGGAAGGCTTTCTGAATCGAAGAGGAATCCTCATCCTTTGCCCCTTCCGGCACCTTCAGCTTCTTTGCCCGGACAAGAAGGACGAGGATCCAGAGCGCGATCCCGAGATAGACAAAGGTCAGAATCCGTTCCATACTGCCTCCTTCACACTTCAATCCTCAGGATCTTCTCCGTAAGCTTTACCGCGGCAAGGTACACCGCAAGGCAGATGCTCATGAAGAGGATCCCCGCCGCGTTGTGGTAGAGATCGTCAAAGAAACCGGGAGAGGTCAGGCGGATATAGCCGATGATCCCGAAGGGCACGAGCATCATGATATAGGCCTCGAGCTTCTTTGACTGGACCATGACGGTGATCTCGCTCTCCACCTCCATGCGTTCGGAGATGAGGGAGACGCTGCGCCCCAGGACCTCGGTCATGTTGCCGCCGGATCTCTTTGCGATCGCAAACACCTCCGCGAACTGGCTCACCTCCTCGATCCCGGAGCGGGATGCAACGTCCGAGAGGATGTTCTCGAGCGGCACATGGTTCGAGAGTCCCTTCTCAATCCGGTCGAGCACCTCTGCGATGGCACTGCCCGTCCCGAACTGAAAACACAGATCCTCCTTCGACTCGAGGAAGGCATGCTCCGGGGAGAGTCCCGCCTTGAGGTTTGTCATGACACTGTTCATGAGTTCCCTGAACTGCACCGTGAGGGCTTTCCTTTGCTGTCTTCTGTGCAGGGCACAGAGTTCCTGAAGGATCGGCAGCAGAAGTGGTATAAGGAACAGCGTCATGAAAAGGCTGTCGTAGAACAGGAAGGCCATCAGGCACAGGATCAGAGCACCTGCTGCAAGGTCAGGAAGAAAGGTCTTTTCCCGGGCAAGGCTTTGAAGTTCCGTCCAGGTCTTTTTCAAGGCTTGCCTCCTTTCTCTCAAGGCCCGCAAGAAGCAGTTTTCCCCGATGCTTCAGGGTATCTGTCTGTTCCCAGTGTCCCCGGATCCTGCCTTCCTCCTCGGCATCCTCGACAAAGCGATACAGGGGCCGGAGAATGACCTTTCCGTCCACACACCCGTCAATCTCCGTGATCTCAAGGAGCTTTCTCGAGCGGTCCCGGAGGCGCCCGAGGTGGACAATGAGATCGATCCCGGAGGAGAGCTGGGAGCGGATCGCCGCAACCGGCAGGGCCTCCGTGCCGAACAGGACCATGGTCTCTAGCCTCGAGAGCATATCCGAGGCCGAGTTTGCGTGTCCGGTCGACATGGAGCCGTCGTGGCCGGTGTTCATCGCCTGGATCATGTCCAGGGCTTCCGCCCCGCGCACCTCCCCGACGATGATCCGGTCCGGTCTCATCCGGAGGGAAGAACGGATCAGGTCGCGGATGGTGATCGGCTCGCACCCCTCCACATTGGCGTTTCTGGCCTCCAGGGTCACGAGGTTTTCGATGTGCCGGATCTGAAGTTCGGCGTTGTCCTCGATCGTGATCACCCGCTCTGTTTTTGGGATGAATTCCGAGAGCGCGTTCAGAAACGTCGTCTTTCCGGAGCCCGTGCCGCCGCTGATGAAGATGTTGTAGCCGGCAGAAACAAGGTCTTTGAGAAATGCGACGATCTCTTCGGAGATCGACCCGAAGTGCACGAGATCCTCCATGCCAATCGGCTTTTCCGGGAACCGCCGGATCGTGACAATCGGCCCGTTCAGGGCTACCGGGGCAAGGACCACGTTGACGCGGGAGCCGTCGGAGAGCCTTGCGTCCACGATGGGGGATGCCGTGGACACCGTGCGGTTGCAGAGGGCGCAGATGCTCTGGATCACGTCCTCGAGCTTTTCCGGTGAGGTGAACTGCGCGGGCAGGCGGGAAAGCTCTCCGCTCTTCTCCACAAAGATGTGGTCCGGGCCGTTCACCATGATCTCGCTCACCTTCGGATCCTCGAGAAGATCCTGCAGCACATCAAAACGCCGGATGGAATGGAAGATCAAAAGCCGGATCTCCTCCTTCTCCCGAAGTGTCAGTCCCGCCGCAAGAGAAGCCGGCAGCACCTTGTCATCGATGATGGAGAGCATCTGATCATCGCTCATCTGCCTTGCATAGTCGATCTCCTGCAGAATCTCCTCCTGAAGACGCCTCCGGATGATCTCCTTCTTTTCCTCAGCCATGTCCGCCTTCCGCAAGGCAGGGAAGAATCTCCCCGGAAAGAAGCCTGGAGAGCTCGGAGGAAGAGAGAAGAGGATCTTCGATCTGTCCCTTTGGCACCTGTACCTGCCGGATCTTCGGGAGAAGATTTTCCTGTCCCGCCCGGGTGAGCCTTGCGTTGAACTCGGCAAGCTTTGCCCTTGCGGGGCGCCCGTCCTTTGTCATCACCACGACAAGATCGCAGGTATCTAGGATCTCAAAGAGCCCCTGCACCATCTGGGTGAGGTCGAGAACCACATATCCGTAGTCCGTGACCTCCCCGAGGGCCGAAAGAAGCTCCAGCCACTGATCGGCCCGGATCTCCGAGAGGTCCTTTACCTGCTGCAGCGGCGGCACGAGGTCCGCTGCCCCGGCCTTTACGAGAATCGAGGACAGGTGGGAGGAGAGCTTCTCCTTCTGGCAGTCGCTGTAGTAGACAAGTTCCGAGAGGTCGCCGGTAAACTCGCGGGAGAGCAGGACGGAGAGTCCGGACAGCGGCTCGAAGTTGAGAACAAGCGCCGGTGCCTTCTGGGAGAGAAGGTTTGCAAGACACAGCGCTGCGGATGTCTGCAGGCACCCGGGGATCGGAGAGCAGAACCCGATCCGGACAAGGCGTCCTCCATGGCGCACCGACGGCGTGCTCTCTGCCTCATCTGATGTGAGAAGATGCAGGATCTCGTCGGCGATGCCGTCCATCGGCTGGTACTTCGAGGTTGCGTGCACGCCCTTCAGGTACCGGTCCGTCTCGTTCAGGACGAGCACCTTTTCATATCCCGCGGCGGCAACCTCCGGGGTGTACTCCGACTCGGCAATCACCAGGATCGACACCACCTCCGGGGTGGTAAGAGACAGGAGTCTGTCCGCCCCGGTGTACACGGCAATCCGCATCGTCATGCGGGTATCGGACATCAGATATTCCATGAGGTGGATCGCGTAATCCCTCTCGTCATCCGTAATCGCAAGAATCTTCTGGTTTGTCATAAGAAACCTCCAAGATACAGGGCTGTTGCAAAGCCGACCGGCACGGCAAAGGGGATCGTTCTCTCCTGCCCTCTGCTCTCGATGAGCCTCAGCACAGACATGGCGCCGGCGGCAAAGAATGCCGCCGCGCAAAGACGTGCCAGGACGCGCGGAGACGTGAGTGCGGCCGCTCCCATGAGGAGCTTGATGTCTCCGGCACAGATTCCGCGGCGAAAATATCGCCAGAACGGAAATAGGAAAAAGAAGGGGAGAAACACTTCCAACAGAATCCCCGGCAGACTCCGGATCGGCCCGGCCGCCGCGCGGAGCACGATGCCGGAGAGGATCGCCGGGAACACCAGCGCATTGTAGATTCTGCCGCGGGCGCAGTCCGTGATGATTGCGGAGCCCGTGAGCATGGCAAGCAGCATATCCATAAGACCACCTCCTGATGTAAAAAGGGGGAGGGGGAGAAGGAGCAGGAGAAGCAGGAATGGCTCTTCCTCCCCCGGGTGAGATCATCTTACGGCACGGTCACCGGCAGTGCAATATAAATCTTGATTTAAATATAAGATTTGTGAATGTATACAAATATAATCTCTCTGCATGGTGAAAGGTGCTGAATTTATGCTTTTTCTCTTGTGGCCCGAAATCTTTACGACCACAGGATCTGGATTCCGTTATAGTATGAGACGTTTGTCTTATAAGATGTGTCTCCGGAACCGTCCGAAGACACAGAAGAAAGGTGAAAGGAAACCACGGATGTGAAAACCGGTGTTTATGAAAAGCCGGAAAATACGCGGATCTGTCCTTTGTCAAGCCTGCGGAAACCCGCCATTTTCCGGTGTCTTAAAAGACAGTAGACATAAGAGGAAAAATAACGGAAGCCGCATATTCCTGCCCGCGGTTTCCGCCGCGGTTTCCGTCATGGAATTGAGCGAAATTATCGCCCACAAAGGCTCCCGGTTTGCTATAATCAAAAACAGGCAGGTAGCCTGTATACCAAATGAAAAAGGAGAATCGCCATGAAGTACGTATGTGATGTCTGCGGCTATGTTTACGATGAGGAAGCCGGCGATCCGGATAACGGAATCGCTCCCGGCACGAAGTTCGAAGACCTTCCTGCTGACTGGGTCTGCCCTCTGTGCGGCGTCGACAAGTCCCAGTTCTCGGCTCAGTAAAGTTCAAACCTCAGACAAAACCGGCCGGCACATCTGTTGTCGGCTCTTTTCATGTAAAAAGTATGCCTTTTATCATAGGAATCCTGCACAATCCGCTGTTCATCGCCCCGGCGCTGTCCTGGTGCATTGCGCAGATCACAAAAACCATCATCTATGTCATCATCAACCATGAGTTCCGGGCGGAGCGCATCTTCGGCGCCGGCGGCATGCCAAGCTCCCACTCGGCAACCACCTGTGCCCTGGTCGCGGCAACGGCCTGCGTGTACGGCAGCTCCGGCTTTGAGCTTCCGATGGCGTTCTTCTTTGCCTTCATCGTCATGTACGACGCCATGGGCGTCCGGCGGGAGACCGGGGAGCAGGCAAAGGTTCTCAACGAGATGATCGCCGACTGGAGACAGCGCGGAAAGCAGCTTACCTCCCTCGAGCCCATGGCCTACTTCAAGGAATTCGTCGGCCACACACCGCTCCAGGTCTTCTTCGGCGCCGTCCTCGGCGTTGCGGTGGGGCTTATCACCTGCCACTGCCTGGGGGTGATCTGATGGAACCGGTCCATGCAGGCCACGGGTTCGGACCGCTGATTGCAGAGGACGCCTCCATACTGATCCTCGGAAGCTTCCCCTCGATCAAATCGAGGCAGGAGGCCTTCTTCTACGGCCATCCGCAGAACCGCTTCTGGAAGATCATCGCGGCATTCTGCGACAGGGATCTGGAGGCAAGACTTCTTGCCGGGGAGAACATCCCATCTCCGGAGACCATTGAAGAGAAGAAGCGCCTCATCCTGACCCACCGCCTTGCCCTCTACGATACGATCGAGAGCTGCACCGTCACCGGCTCCTCCGACTCGAGCATCAAAGATGTGGAGCCCGCCGATATCGTGGGGATCCTGAAAAGAGCTCCGATCCAAAAGATCCTCTGCAACGGGACTCTCTCCTACACCCTGTTTCAGAAGTACGAGACAAGAAAGATTCAGGACTTTGCAGAGCGCACCGGCACCCCGGTGCCTGAGGTCCGAAAGCTTCCCTCCACGAGCCCTGCCAACGCCGCCTGGAGTCTTCCGAAACTCTACGGCGTCTGGAAGGACGCACTTTCATAAGACGTCAATCTGGTAGACGGGGATTTCACCCGCCTCCAACACCACCGTGCGTACCGTTCGGTACACGGCGGTTCAAACGTTAACGTGAACTTTGTCATACTCG